>JAOUFP010000096.1 GCA_029858145.1 Nitrospirota bacterium
CATGGAAAGGAACTTCTCAGTGCTGATATTAAAGCTGCCTAAAATCTAATAGCTGCAGACCGGACAGTTTATGTGCTCCATAACCGGTCAAATCTATTTGTTGACAACACATCCATCCTCAATTTTCGGAATATCAGGGGAAATTTGCCATGCGTTCACCGCTGTGAGATACTATTTTCATGAAAAAGAAAATCCGGATTCTGGAGGCGTCGATGAAAAAGATCTTCATTCATGTACAAAAGGAATTCTGCGCGGAGTGTTCCCTGGCGCTTATGCGTTTTATGCAGAACATGGAGGGAATCGAATCGGTCGTGGCGGAAGAAGGAAAGGTTTCAATAACCTTTGATGAGGCCATGATTGGAGAAGAGCGCATTCAGAAGATCGCGCGGGAGAATATAGAGAAGCTTGGGTACAGAATCGAAGATTAAAAGGGAATTCTTTGCAGGTCGTCAAGCGGGGTCATTTGTTTTTGGCGGCTTCATAATTTCTTCAAGAAACCGGCGTAGACTTTAGTTGTGAAGAAGACCGTTGCAGGCATAGTGGTTCTTTTGATCGCAGGGTATTTTATGACAACTAATGACGTTGGCAGACCTACTGAGGCAGGTGGAGGAAATCTGGAAAAAGCGACTTTTGCCGGAGGCTGCTTCTGGTGCATGGAGCCTCCATTTGAGAGACTGGAAGGGGTGAAAGAGGTTGTCTCGGGGTATACAGGCGACCATAAGGAAAATCCGACCTACGAGGAGGTGTCCGCAGGAACGACCGGACATTTGGAGGCGGTCGAAATAATTTATGACCCATCCAAAGTCTCTTACGATAAGCTCCTGGACGTGTTCTGGCGGCAGATAGACCCGACTGACGCGGGAGGACAGTTTGTCGACCGCGGAACGTCATACATTAGTGCGATTTTCTATCATTCAGAGGAACAGAAGAGGCTTGCCGAGACTTCAAAAGAGAGGCTTAACAAATCGGGAATATACGGAAAACCGATCGTCACCGGGATACTTCCGGCATCCCGCTTCTATCCTGCAGAAGATTATCATCAGGATTACTACAAAAAGAACCCTGTCAGATACAAGTTTTACCGATTTAATTCAGGACGGGACCGGTATCTGAAAAAGATATGGGAGGGCAGAACAGAGATGAAGGATACAACTCAGGAGAATAATAAGTACACAAAACCTTCAAAAGAGGAGTTGAAAAAGCGGCTGACACCGTTACAGTATAAGATCACCCAGGAAGACGGCACGGAAGTGGCCTTTGACAATGATTATTGGAACAGCAAAAAAGAAGGCATATATGTTGATATTGTCTCGGGTGAGCCGCTCTTCAGTTCTCTCGACAAGTATGATTCGGGTACCGGTTGGCCGAGCTTCACAAAGCCGCTTGATCCGGGCAATGTCATTGAGCGCGAAGACAGAAGCTGGTTCTCGATCAGGACAGAGGTGAGGAGCAGGCAAGGGGACTCACATCTCGGCCATGTCTTCCCCGATGGGCCGAAGCCCACAGGGCTCAGATATTGCATGAATTCAGCCGCACTCCGCTTCATCCCGAAAGAGGATCTTGGGGAGGAAGGATACGGAGAGTACTTGAAGTTGTTCGGGAAATAGCACCGGTTTTCGCCGGACATGGAAGTATCAATCTGCTGATTATTTTCCGAACAGCCCCTTGATAAGGTCTTCCGGCGTTGTGTCTTTTTTCTCCTCTGTACCGGCAGGTTTTTTTGTATCCCTGGAACGGGATTTGAAAAGTTCTTCCCCGATTTTTTTCTGCAGCGTTTCAGTCGCTCTCCTGCCGACGGCTCTGGTGTCGATACTGTACGATGGCTTTGTGATCGTACCTCCCAGTCTCAGGGGTATGCTTGTCCATCCTTTTTCTTCCGAGAGAAATCTGGTTATCGAGGATTGACTGACGAGTTTCGGCGTAAGTCTTTCCGAAACCTTTACGAGGAGGCCGATATCCAGCCTTTCATCCATCCCGACAGTGCCTTTCTCATCGAGAACCAGGTCCTTGCTCACAATGAGGCTTATGAGTTGTATGATCCCGTCGGAGATAGTGAAACTGCCTTCAGCCTTCTGCATCGGAATCTCCCTCATTTCCCGCAGGCCGAGAAAGGTAAGAAGGCCTGTGCTGACCTCGGCATTCTTTATGACTCCGTCCTTTACCGCGAAGCTGCCTTGTCCTTTCAGATTCCGCTTAATATTTTCGGGCAGAGTGCCGGCGCCCGCTATTTCAGCCTTGCCATATAATGCGCCGGAGAGTTTGTCTTTTGCTTTGGGTGCAAAGGCGTTTACGACGTCCTCGAGTTTGACGCCGTTCAGATCAGCATTCATGTTGTACTGTGTTCCCCTCTTCGTAAGGTCGGCAGTTGCCTTGAACGCGAAGCCTCCGCTCAGGGTGTTGCCGCTCAGATTCGTTACCCTGAAGATATTGTCTTTCAGCTCGCAGCGCGATCTGAAATTTGTGATCGATATGCCCTTGTACCTCGTCTTATCGATGTCTAAGGAAGCGTTTACCCGCATCTTCAGGTTCATGGGTTCGGGTTCCTTCCCGCCGACTGCGGCTTTTGTTCCCTCTTTTGGTTTTTCGGCAGAAGGACCAGGGATAAACAGTTCGTCGAGATCAAGCGACCTGCTTTTGACAGCGATATTCAGATCAGGGTATTCCCTGTAGTTTCTGACAGAGGCGGATATATCGGCGCTGTTTTGGGCGACAAGGAGCCTGAAGTCTTCCAGGGATATGAGCTCCGGCGTCAGCTTTACCGTTCCGTCAATGACAGGGTGCATACCCTTCCGGGTGAAGGAGACCCTGTCAAGCCTTATTCTGCCGTTGAAACTCAAGGGACTCTCTCTGACAGGTTCTTTCGCGACCGTGAGCTGCAACGAAACATTGCCGTCGAGGGTCATCCCTGCCGGCAGAAACATTGACGAGACATCCCTGACTTTGGAGAGATTCACATCCTTCACGGTCATGTTCAGCGAAAGGGCCGGTTCAGCCTCGTATCCGATATTCCCCTGTATGTTCAAGGGGATGTTCATGACGTCTGCGTCGAGCGAATGAACGGTTATCTTTTTCGAAGCCATATCAACCTCGGCTTTGTAGGTGATATGCGTTGTTATATCCTTTACCGGCTGTTTCCGGTCCTTCAGAAAGGCTTCGTTTAACAGGATTTCAAGGTCACCGTCTGATTTCAGTGCCTTGGCGGACATTCCGGTTATGCCCAGTTCTGCGTTCAGGGTGATGTCCGCCTTTTTCAGCGTCCCTGCCGGATCTGAATAGGCAACCCTCGCATTCCTGACTGCTATTGTTTTTACGCTCAGGCTTACCGGAAGGGCAGCAGGCCCCTCTTCAGTTTCCTCTTTTTCAGGAATTTCACGGGATTTCGCGATATCGGAGAAATTAAATGATCCGTCGGGGTTTTTCTTTATGTGTATTTCGGGATCGACAATGCTCAGTTCGTCAATAACAAGCCTTTTAGAGAGGAGGGGAAGCAGCTGGTATCTCAGGATGAAGTCTTTTGTTTTGATGAAAGACGCTTCGGAGTCTTTTTCCATGACCGCGAAGTCCCTGACTACTATCCCCTTGAACAGACTTATCTTTATAGCGCCGAACGAAACTTTGCGATTAAGCGATTCCTCTGCAAGGCCCGAGACGAGCGTACGCATTCTCTCGTCGGTCAGGTATGACTTTACAAAAACAGAGACGCCGACGAATATCAGCAGCACAATCGCTATGGCGATAATCGTGATTTTCAGCGGTTTTCCCATATGCACTCCGTCTTCGAAGCAGATTATGCTTAAATGATAACCTGCATTTGCCTGTATTGCAACAGGCGGGTGAGAGATCAGATGCAGGTTTTGGGATGAAGCGACAGGTTTACCTTGAGAATAACAGTGTCACCCATTTCCCGCTGTTGAAGGTTTCCCTCAGGGTGAGGCCTGCCTTCACAAAGGCCGCTATGACGTCGCTCTCCTGTCCGGGCAGCATGCCGGAAACTATGGCTTTCCCGCCGGGATTCATCCGGGAGGCGATCTCCGGTGCGATGTCAACCAGTATTCCCGAGAGGAGGTTCGCGACGATAAGATCAAAAGAACCGGCGACAGAGTGAATATCGCCTTCCTTGATCGTCACGTTGGACAGCCCGTTTTCATCTGCGTTTCTCGTGGCAGCGTCAATAGCCATAGGATCGATATCGACAGCGGTTACGTGTCTGAATCCGAGCTTTGCGGCACCGATCGCGAGGATGCCGCTTCCTGTACCGATATCGAGACAACTGTCTTTCGGGTCCATTTTAGAGATCTTCTCAATGAGGGCGAGGCATACCTGAGAAGTCTCGTGGTAGCCGGTACCGAAGACCATGCCGGGATCTATGATAACAGGGATCCTGTCCGTATCTTTTTTCAGCCAGGATGGGATGATTGTGAGGTTTTCCCCGATATCGATGGGAGTGAATTTCTTCTTCCAGTTCTCGTTCCAGTCCATATCCGGGAGAAATGAATATTCAAAGGAGAATGCCGGATCAAGCCCCGATGACTTCAGGACATCCCTGAACAACGCGAGTTCTACGCAGACTGAAGCGATGTCCGCTTTCTTTTCGAAATAGGAGAGTATTTTCCCTTCCTTTTCAAAGAATCCGGTTGACCCCATCTCTGCCAATTTGTTCGTGATCGCTTCCCGCGATTCATCCGGCGCGTTGATGGTGAATTCGTAATATCCCATGAAAAAAAACTCCTTTTGATTCAATAGGGTTTGGAAACTGGTATTTTTGTTTTATCTCTACGGAACGACTTCTGATTCGCACGTCAAGAATAGCAGATGTATTTCATTTATGGCAAAAATAAAATGAGCGGTGTCGGGGTAAGGGCTGATCTCAAAAGGAATTCATGCGCTAACCGGACATGAAAGATCCTCCGTGACCTGCCCATACTCCGATGCCGACAGCCAGAAGACTCAAAAAAAGCACCACCCAGTGAAAGGCAGAGAGTCTGAAAAAGACCTTTCCTGTGTCCTGCTGCGATTCACCGCTGAATATGAGTCTGAATAATTTCGCCTCGAGGAGGAGGACGAGAACATATACTGTCCAGACAACGAGCATGAAAGTGGGACCAATGCCCCGCGCGGTGAAGAGGATCTTCCATTCACCTGTTATGTGCAGCAACCAGCCGCCTGTGAGACCTGCGATGATGACCGCGATCTTTGCGATCTTTGCAAAGCGGTGTTCCATCCCCTGAAAAAAGATTACTTTTTCGAGAGAGCCTTCCATTCTCATGATCATCGGAAAGACGATCATCGTGACAAAGGCTACTCCGCCGATCCATATGACTATCGCAAGGACATGAACTGCGATCAATAGCGGTAAAAGCATGGTGACCTCCAATCCATATGTGGTAACTCCTTTTCCTGTTCCTGAGAACAGTATATTTTGTTTGGGTGCCGCATGCAATGATTCATGTCATAAAAAGTGGGATCCGGTCCGAGGAAAGAGGGACTCCGCAGTATGATCTAAATCATTCGTGAAAAAGCTGCAGATCAGATAAAATAATAACAATAAGCATTAAGCACGGAAAAGGAGGATTCTTATGCTTGACAGATCGGTTATCCAGGGTGTGATAGACAGGGTGCGGCCCTATCTCCAGAGGGACGGCGGTGATGTTCAGCTTGTGGATATAACAGAGGACAACATCGTCAAGGTCAAACTCGTGGGGGCCTGCGGGGCCTGCCCCATGTCCACAATGACCTTAAAAGGCGGCATCGAGGCTGAACTGAAAAAGAGCGTGCCGGAAGTAAAGGCGGTAGTAGCTGTGTAACCAGGGTGTTCAGGGACAAAGACGGGGGAGAGGACTTTCCCGCCTTTGTCCTGTCCTGTTAAAAATCGGTGTCACCGTATTGGTGAAGCTTGTTTCCATCCCAACTCTTTGTTTTTCTTTGCAAACTTTGCTGCCTGGCACGGGCAACTCCTTTTTTAGACGCATACCGTCGAAAACTATCCAAAAGTTATGCAAATAAAAATGATGGACAGGCATCTCTTTTAGTGATAAATATGTAAGTAGGGACCCATACAGAGCCCCATTGAGGATCGGGAGAGGGCAGCCCGAGAAGCTATTAAAAAAATACGGGAATTTGATGGAGGTATGGCATGGAAATTGGGTTACAGATTACGTCCCGCGATATTGAACTGACCGACGCCATCAGAGCAGACATTGAGGAGAAAGCCGGAAAGCTGGACAGATATTATGACCGGATCATGCGGTGCAGGGTGGTGATCGAAACTCCCAAGCGGCATCAGCACGAGGGAAAGCTCTATGACGTGCATATATATATGACGGTTCCCGGCGGTGAACTGGTGGTGAAACGCGAGTTGAACAAGGACCTGTATGTCGCAATACGGGATTCCTTTCAGGCGGCCCGCAGGAAACTGGAGGATTTTGCCAGGCAGCAGCGTCTTGACGTGAAACGGCATGAGGAACCGCCCCAGGCGCGCATAACTTCGATTTTCCCTGACAAGGGGTATGGATTTCTCACGAGGCCGGACGGGCTGGAGGTCTATTTCCACGAAAACAGCGTGGTGAACAAGGATTTTAAGAAGCTGAAGGTCGGTATGAAGGTGCGCTTTGCCGAGGAGATGGGAGTCAAGGGGCCCCAGGCCAGCAGCGTGACTGTTATTTGAATTCAACTTAAGGGAAGCGGGATGAGCAAAGCCAGTTTCCCTTTGCCGTATGTTCGCCTTACCTGAATTTTCCTGCTGCTGTTCCGTGAATCATTTTTGGACGATGTCCCACTTCATCCTTTTGTAACTCTTCCGAAATTCGGAGACCGGCAGAACAGCAGCCACGAGGTCACGTTCGCTGCCGTCGAGAAAATAGACGAAATCAAGTTCCCTCTCAGGAGAGTCGAATTCCCTGTCAAATTTCGCGACAAGGTCATTTGCCGGCATTGCCATTCTTCCGGCTATTTCACGCAGTCGCAGGTCAAGTCCCCGCTTCCCGTCACCGGCCTTGTAGACCTTGTAGACAAGCTCGGAGCAGACGATGGAACTGTCGGTCAGGAAATCGAAGTTGAAGTCATACGGCCTGCCGACATACAGAAATGCCTCATCAATGGCCCGTGCGATGTCGAGCTTCGTGAGTCTCGGCCTGAGCACTCCGATGTAGTCCGCGAGGGCGCCCTCGGGAAGTGTGCTGAACTTCACTCCTTCGCTCACCGCCTCGATGATTTCATGGGGATGGCCGTCGCCGCCTTTTCCCCGGTAGCTCTTCATTTTGTGTGGATATTTTTTCCCGAGGTAATCGGTAAAATTCTGATACGGTCCGAGCTTCCGGTAGTACGCGTCCACGGCCGGGTCCGAAAAGTATGCCTTCATCTTTTCATAACTGCCGATGTAAAGTTCTGCATGCGGCCAGAAGCCGGGCAGCCCGACATTGCTCAGGTACCAGTTCCGCCTCTCCACAATGATGTCGCCCGGCATCAGGTATCTTTCCATTTCGGCGAGTTGCTTTTCACTGATGAGGGTCGCATTCTTTCTCTTTACCTTTGTGTCACCCATCCATTCAGAGACATTCAGTTGGACCGGAAACCAGGCGGCAAAGGTCTTTTCCCTCAGGATGTCGAGACCGTTGGCGGTGAAATACCGCGTGCCCCTCAGTTTCAGTTCTTTGCGTATAGAGCCGTATTTCTCTGCGATATAGCTGAATAACCATGCGGTCTGCGGGTCGCGCGGAAGGCCCCTTTTCCTGTAAGAAGGTTCAAGAAACCTGAAATAGCGGTATCCTGCAGCGATGTTCGATACATCCTGCAGATGGATTGTGTTCCATTTCAGTCTGGCATACATTCCCGCGGGTATGCCGTATTCGCTGTTCTGGTCGTCCAGCTTCTTTTCGTACAGTTCGTTATCGATGGTCAGACGGATGAGTCTCAGCCCATAGGAGAACTTGGCGAGATATGACGCGTATTCGAGGAGAAAGGAATCTTCGTGTTTCTTCCTGTCGGGTATGAGAAAACAGTTCTTGTGAAAATTTGTCATCGCTTCGAAGGCAAGCATGTGGTCAAGATAGTTCCCCCATAGCTGGTAGACCTTATCCTTTTCGCTTAAGTCGAAATCATTCGCCCTTTCCCTTGAAAAAAGGCCGCTCTCCTCCATTTTTTTGATGGTTGTCTCCATATTCCCGGTCATTACCCTGAGCATCTTCACATCACTGGAAAACCGTCCGGGAAAGTCTGCGCCCGAAATATCCGAGATGGTCATGCCATGGACAGTGACAGCAGGCAGGAAGACGAAAGAAAAGAAGAGGGTGAGTGTCAGCCGTCGCCGTGCATGTGCGGGGAAAAAAGACATTCTATATTCTTGTCCTGAGGTCATTCGTTATGAGCGTCGCGATATCCGCCGCAGCGTTGGGACGGCCGAACCGCCGGACATTATCGTACATCCGGTTGAGACGCCCGCTGTCACTGATGAGCGCGTCCAGTTTGTTCCCGAGAACAAGCA
>JAOUFP010000097.1 GCA_029858145.1 Nitrospirota bacterium
AAAAATATTGCGGGAATCGGGTATCGGAGCAAGAATACTGGTATTGTTTGACCGTTCCGATGTTTCTGATTTTTTTGCGTATGACCTGATTCCGGTAATATCTGATTTGGATACGGCAGTCGCGTTTTCGCAGGAGGCGAAAAAGAGAGGCAAAAAAATTCCTGTACAGCTCAAGATTGATACCGGTATGGGCCGAATGGGATTTATGCCTGAGCAATCTGTTTCAGCGGCTGTTCTCATCTCGAACCTGGAGGGTATAGAAATCGAGGGTATTCTCAGCCATTTTTCCGAAGCAGATGTCCGCGACAAGTCTTTCGCGGTTCAGCAGCTTGAAGTTTTTAAACGCGTACGAGCGGCTTTACAGGAGAAGACAGGCCGTAAACTGCTTGCCCATGTGGCTAACAGTGCCGCTCTCCTTTCCATGAAAGACAGCCTGTTCGACGCGGTCAGGCCCGGCCTTGCCCTTTACGGATATTCTCCGTTTCAGGAGAACTATGGACTAAGGCCGGTCATGACGATAAAAACAAGGATCCTTTCCCTCCGGAGAGTGCCTTCAGGCACTCCGGTGGGGTATGGCCGGTCGTTTATTACGAGGCGGGAGAGTACCATAGCTGTTATCCCGGTGGGATATGCCGACGGATATAACCGGCTGTTTTCAAATAATGCTTTTGTGCTTGTGAAAGGCAAAAGGGCTCCGGTGGCAGGAAAAATTTGCATGGATTTAACTATGATAGATGTGACGGGAATCGATGACATCTCCGAAGGTGAGGAAGTGGTCCTGATCGGACAGCAGGATGGCGGGATAATTTCGGCGAGAGAACTCTCGGCAACGATAAAGACGATACCGTATGAGATACTCACCTGGCTGGGAAGCAGGGCAAAAAAGGAATATATTCATTGATTAAGTACGTTGAACTGTTGGGGAAGAAAATTATTGTTTTTTCGGAAGAGTTCGGGCGGATCCTGCTTTTGCTGCTGTCTACGTTTAAGCAGATGATGCTCCCGCCCTTTGAGATAAAAAACACTGTCAAACAGATGCTCGAAATCGGTGTCAAGTCACTGCCCGTTGTTTTGGTCACAGCTATTTTTACCGGAATGGTCTTTGCCTTGCAAACCTACACCGGTTTCAAAAGGTTCGGTGCAGCGGACATGGTAGGTACCGTTGTGGCCCTTTCCATGACGCGGGAGCTTGGACCTGTGCTTACCGGTTTGATCGTGGCAGGACGCGCGGGGGCCGCGATGGCCGCTGAACTCGGCACCATGAGGGTCACCGAGCAGATCGATGCATTGGAAACGCTGGCCACCAATCCTGTCAAATACCTTATTGTGCCGAGGTTCATTTCCGGCATCTTCATGCTCCCCGCGGTCACCATAGTCGCGGATATTATAGGCATTGCAGGCGGATACGTCGTCACGGTGGGTTTGTTTAAAACGAGTTCTGTGGTTTACTGGAAAAGGACATGGGATTACCTTGAAATGGGCGATATATATAACGGACTTATCAAGGCCTGCTTTTTTGGCGCTGCAATTGCGTTGATAAGCAGTTATAAGGGTTTTTATACCAGCGGAGGCGCTGAAGGGGTAGGAAAGGCCACAACGGGGGCAGTGGTATTATCATCCATGACAATTCTTATTTCAGATTATTTTCTTTCTAACTGGCTGTTTAGATGATAAAATTAGTTGATCTGCATAAGGCATTTGGTGCCAATAAAGTTTTGCAGGGGCTCGACCTTGAAGTCGAGAAAGGCGAGAGCAGAGTTGTTATCGGCGGAAGCGGTTCCGGGAAGAGTGTAATCCTGAAGCATATTATCGGATTGATGAAGCCTGATAAAGGAGATGTATTTATCGAAGGAGTGAATATAACGAATCTCGACGAGAACGGGCTGTATGAAGTCCGGAAGAAATTCGGTATGCTCTTTCAGATGGCTGCCTTGTTCGATTCCATGAATATATGGCAGAATGTCGGCTTCGCGCTGATCAGGCAGAAAAATCTGAAGCTGAAGGATGTTAAGGAAATCGCAATCGAAAAGTTGAGAATGGTGGGCCTGGTTGGGGTCGAAGATCTGTCCCCGGCGGAGCTCTCCGGAGGCATGAAAAAAAGGGTGGGGCTGGCAAGAGCCATAGCGCATGAACCTGAAATTCTGCTCTACGACGAGCCTACCACCGGACTTGATCCGATAACCGCAGATGCGATCAATGACCTCATCGTGGAGATGAAGGAGAGACTTTCCGTAACCTCTGTCGCGATTACGCACGATATGCAGAGCGCGTATAAAATTGCCGACAGGATATCAATGCTCTATAAGGGCAGGATTATCGAGACCGGTCCGCCTGACGAGATAAAAAATACAGAGAACCCGATTGTGAAACAATTCATCACCGGGAGTGCTGCTGGTCCCATAAAGGTAGAAGGAGTGAATCATGAAAGAATTCTCAACAGAGCTTAAAGTAGGATTTTTTGCTCTTATAGTCCTGGCTATCCTTACTTTCATGACATTTAAGGTTGGCGGTTTGGAATGGGCCAAGGCAAAGGGTTATACCCTGCATGCATATTTCAGCAACACCGCAGGACTCGATGAAAAGACGAGGGTGAGAATCGCGGGCGTTGATGCCGGAATTGTTGATAGCGTCAGGCTTTCTGATGGCAGGGCCAAGGTAACGCTTATAATGGATCCCGAAGTAAAGATTTACAGGAACGCGACCGCTTCGATAAAGGCGTCCGGCCTGTTAGGCGATAAATATCTTGCTATCAGTACAGGAACGCCGGATGCGGGCCTCCTCAAAGACGGCGATACGATAAATAATGTGGCCGAACTTGTTGATTTTGATGCCCTCGCAAAGAATTTGTCGGCGGTGTCTGAAAAGTTCACGATTCTCGCGAAATCGGTTAATGACGTTATCGGCACGGATGAAGCAAAAGACTCTTTGAGGCAGACGATAGTAAATCTCAGGGAAATCACCTCGGATCTGCGACAGACGATTTCGGTAAATGATTATAAACTCAGGAATGCACTGGACAATATAAGCGATCTTACCGCTTCGATGAGCAGTCTTATAGAAGATAACCGGGAACCTATCACCAGTACAATAGCGAACATGAAGGAGTTTACCGGAACGTTAAAGACGAACGGTCCCGAGCTCGTGGAGAATCTGAACAGCGCCACCAGGGAGCTGAAGGCGATGGTTGAGGAGAACAGGCCGGTCGTTAAGAGCGCGGTGACTTCAATGGACAAAATCGTGAAGCAGATAGACAGGGGGGAAGGCTCTCTCGGCAAGTTCGTCAAGGATGACCGTCTCTATGAATCGATCAACCAGGCTGCGGAGGGCGTAAACAGGACCATCTCAGCGGTCGACAGGTTCAGAACATTTCTCACTTTTCAGGCGGAATATCTTACAAAACCGGAGGATTCCAAGGGTGCCTTCTATCTCACTCTTCAGCCGAGGCCCGACAAGTATTATATTTTGGGAGTTGTGAGCGATCCGGTCGGCAGTATCAAGACGAAAGAGACGCTTACGACGCCGCCGGGTACCCTGGTTACTGAGGAAACCTACAAAGATCGCGTGGAGTTTACGGCGCAATTTGCCAAGAGGTTCGGGAATGCTGCGGTGAGAATAGGGTTGACAGAGAATACGTTTGGAATCGGCGGGGATTACTTCTTCAATGATGACAGGGGCAGGATTACCGCGGACGCATGGGATTTTTCGAATGACGAGAGACATTCGAAAAATCCTCATGTAAAAGTCGGAGTCGAGCATTTTATCTTCAGGAAAATTTTCCTGAGTGCGGGCGCGGATAATATTTTTAACAGTAAATGGCGCGGGGGGTATGTTGGTATGGGAGTCAGGTTTGAAGATGAGGACATCAAGTATCTCTTCAGTACGCTTCCCAGAATACCGACAAAATAAAAATGCGTAAAAAAATCGGAGAACTGTTGGTTGCCTTGGGAAGGATAAAGTCTTTTGACGTTGACAGGACTCTTTCCATCCAGAAAAATGAAGGCATGAAGCGGAAGTTTGGTGACATCCTGATGGAGAATGGTGTTGATGAAGGCGACGTTTTCAAGGCATTGTCCGAGCAATTTGATATGCCGCTCATCGACAGGGCGGATTTTCCCGAAGCACTCCCGATCGAGAAAATTTCCTTTGAGTTTCTTGAAAAGAATCTTATTCTGCCTCTTGAATTGAAAGACAATGTCCTGAAAATAGCAGTCGGGGATCCCACGAATACCGATGCCCTCGAATCTCTGAAAACTTCCTATGACTACGCTATCCGTCCCGTCCTGGCGAGGAAGTCCGATATAGTACAGCAGCTCAGGCTGCTCCACGGCTCGAGAAGCGCTGTTATGCAGAGACTGATAGAGGGAACGACTGAGGACGAATTATCCAGGGAGGACCTTTCAGGCGAAATAAGCCACCTGAGGGACCTTGCTCAGGAAAAGGGTATTATACAACTGGTGAATCTTGTGATAGAAAATGCCGTGAAGGACAGGGCAAGCGATATTCATGTTGAGCCGGGTGAATATAACGTCAGGGTGCGTTACAGAATTGACGGAGTGCTTTATGAAAAAGAGACGCTTCCCGGCAGAATGTACTCTGCCGTATCATCGAGGATAAAACTGCTTTCACAGATGAATATCGCAGAGAGAAGGCTGCCTCAGGACGGAAGGATAAAGATGACATTCTCCGGCAAGGCGATAGACATAAGGGTTTCAACCATACCGACGATATACGGTGAGAGCGTCGTCATGAGGCTTCTTGACAAGGAAACTTCATTCATCACCCTCGAAGAAATAGGTTTTGACCGGATACTTCTTGATATTTATGAAGATGTCATACAGAAGCCTTACGGCATGATACTGAGTACCGGGCCTACGGGAAGCGGCAAGTCGACTACCCTTTATGCTTCACTCGCAAAGATCAATTCGCCTGAAAAGAAGATCATCACCGTGGAAGAGCCTGTGGAATACCTGATGCCTGGCATTAATCAAATACAGGTAAGGCCGAAAATCGGACTTACCTTTGCCAGCGGTCTCCGGCATATTGTGAGGCAGGACCCAGATGTGATCATGGTCGGTGAGATTCGCGACATGGAGACCGCGGGGATTGCGATCCATGCCGCGCTTACCGGTCATCTGCTCTTCAGCACCCTTCACACAAATGACGCTCCCGGCGCCATTACGAGGCTGATGGACATGGGAGTCGAGAACTATCTTGTTGCTTCCACTCTGATCTGTGTAATGGCGCAGAGGCTGGTCAGGAGAATATGTCAGCACTGCAGGGTGAAACAGGATGTCTCTGAGGAGATTTTGAAGAAATTTGACAGCACTGTGAGAGAGGTTTGGTCCGGGGCCGGCTGCGACTATTGCTCCGGCACAGGATACAGGGGCAGAATCGGAATCTTCGAGGTCCTTCCCGTAGGTGATGAAGTAAGGGAACTTATCATGCGGCATTCCACTGTGAAAGAGATCAAGGACAAGGCTATCTCTTTGGGGATGAGGACGCTGAGAGAAGATGGCATCGAGAAGGTGAAAAAAGGCATTACCACGATCGATGAGGTTCTTCGTGTGACACAGGTGGAATTATGAGACAAAGGTCAAAGGATAAAGGACAAGGGGCTGAAAACGGGATATTAAAATCATTTGTCACTGCGCACAATTTACTTTTT
This sequence comes from Nitrospirota bacterium, assembly GCA_029858145.1. Lineage (GTDB taxonomy): Bacteria > Nitrospirota > Thermodesulfovibrionia > Thermodesulfovibrionales > UBA6898 > JAOUFP01. Next base: position 5,666 of record JAOUFP010000097.1, read on the forward strand.
CCGGAAAAGGGGATTGCCCTGATGATGGTGTTGTGGGTCCTGGTGCTGCTGAGCATACTTTCGCTGAATTATTTCAGTTCAAACAGATGGAATTCCGCCAGTACCAGAAACTTCAAGGAAGAAACGGTCGCATATTATATGGCGATGTCAGCCTATCAGGAAGCCGTCAATTATATCCTTTCCGATAAAGACCCCTCTGTCGATTTCATCGACGCTGAAGGGAATTACTGGACAGATACCGAAACAGAGCCTGTATCAGGCAAGCGAGACACGGAGGAGGGGGAGATAGAGATCAGTATAACCGACGAAAACGCGAAGTTAAATATCAATTATGCGGATGAATTCCGGTTAAGGAAGCTTTTTAAATATGCGGGCATTCCCGAAGAAGCGGTAACAGAAATAATTGATTCAATGATGGACTGGAAGGATGCGGATACCGAGCACCACCTTTCCGGCGCAGAGGACGAATACTACGAAGGGCTCACCGTGCCCTACAAGGCAAAAAACATGCTTTTTGATGTCCCTGAAGAATTAACCCTGGTCAAAGGAATGAAGCCTGAATATTTTGACAGGGACCGGGAAAATTCCCTGTTGCGTTTGATAACCACTTTCGGCGGAAATACCCTGAACATCAATACCGTTTCCAAAGAGGTCCTGCAGATGCTGGAATTTGATGATACCGAAATTGAAGCGATCATGAAACAGAGGAACAAAGACTCGGGGGGATTCAGGTTTATCCCTCAGCAATTTTCAGCAAAGGGTTTGAATGTTATCGCCTCACAGAATGTAAGGGTTGAAGTGCTGGCGAAACCGAAGAACGCCAAACTTGCCGGGAAAATTGTCGCGGTTTTAACCAAAAGGCCCTCTGCCGCGGGTTATAAAATCCACACTGTCTACTGGAGAGAGCATGCGGAAAATATTAGGGGTTAGTATCGATGCCCGAAGCCTGAACGCTTCCCTGATAGAATCCAGGTTCAGGTCGGCAAGGCATTTCAAATCCGAGCGAACTGAACTTCCTGAAAATAGAGAAGAAAGAAACAGGGTAATAGCTGCCGCACTGACCAGATGGAAAAATGAAAGCTTGCCGGCTGGGGTAGTGCTTGGCCTTCCATTGCAGTATTTTTCCTGGCGTACCATTGAGATGCCGGCATTAAAAAAGGCTGAAATGAAAAAGGCTCTTTTCTTTGAGCTCGAAAAATATCTGCCCCTCCCTGTTGATGAATACGTCTATGATTTTTTCATCATCGGCACGGTAAAGACGGCTCCCAATATGGTAAAGATTATGGTCTTCTCGATCAAAAAAGACCTTTTGAACGGGTTGTTAAGAATGGTAAAAGAGGCGGGAATGGAGATGCTCGCTGTCAGGTGCAGCACTATAGATACCTTATGCGGTGTCATTGATGTCTCAGGTGAGAAAAGCCTGAACGGCATCTTTGTGAACACGTCGGACGACGCATATGAAGTCGCGGGGTTGTACGATTCGATGCCCGTATACATGAAGAGGATCCCCAAGGCTGACCCCGGTGACCTGGCAGCCGAGATAGAAACGCTTGCTGCAAGTTATCCTGCGCAGCTTTATATCGCCGGACCTGTTGATCAGGCGGCAATCGCAAAGTACGACAGCAGAAAGTTTCAGTTTCAGCCCCTGGTCCTGCGGGCATTGTCTGCGGCAAAGAAGACATTTCTTGATCTCAATTTCCTGCCGGTTGAATTCATGAAAATGAAAAAGGATTACTATCCTTTGATTATCGGCGGCCTCGCGGCAGCCGCGGTAGTGGTTTTTTTCCTCACGGGGGCAATCATCTATTACAAGGACCGGCATGCCCTCGCGGTTACCGAATCACAAATCTCCGCTATCAGGAACAGGGCATCGGGGGTCATAGAAGCACAGAAGAAACTCGATGTGCTGCAGAGCGACAGGACTGTGCTGTTAGACTTCCGGAACAGGAGTAATACAGCTGTCAGGGTGCTGGATACGCTGAGTAAGATTATGCCGAAAGACGCCTGGCTTATCAGTATTTCCGTCGACGATAAGGGAAAGGTGGAGATAGAAGGATTTGCGGTTAAAACAGCTGACCTTGTCGTGGCCCTGGAGAAGACGAAATACTTTAAGAATGTCTCTTTTTCTGCTCCTATTATTTCAAGAGGCAGGGAGGAGCGGTTTGCCATAAGAATGGAGGTCGAGGGATTTTGAAAAGAAAGATGCCTGTTATTCTCGCATTGCTTGCCGTGTGTTCCCTGTATCTTTTCTATACGTATTTTTTGATGCCTGCGGCTGAAAACAACCGTGAGTCTCTGGCTGAGCAGTACAAGACGCTTCAGCGCTATCAACGCCTTGTGAAGGGTGCCGGAACCACGGAGGCCGAGGTCAATGCCCTTATCAGCGAGACGAAGAGTGTTGAAAAGCGGCTTATGGACGAAAAATCGGATTTTCTGGCATCCGCGCGAATGCAGAGGGAAATTTCGGACCTCACCGGCAAAACAGGTCTGAATGTGGCCACCGTGCGTCCTCTTAACGCGGTGAAGGTGAATAACTTCAGTGTCATTCCGATATATTTTGAAGGAAATGGAAATATAAAGCAGGTGAGCGAGTTTCTGAAATTGGTAGAAGCAAATTCTCTGTTGCTGAAGATTGAAAAACTGTCGCTTAATATAACCAATATGCAGCAGCCGGAGGACCTGAGGTTTAAAATACAGATAGCGGGTTTGAACAGGGCATGATAAGAAAACTTTTCATACTCGGTGCGGTTTTTCTCCTGTTCGTTTACACAATCTGGAATTTTTATTCCGGAGCACTC
>JAOUFP010000508.1 GCA_029858145.1 Nitrospirota bacterium
AAGTCTGTCATACCCGCGAAGGCGGGTATCCGGAACACCTTGAAAACACTGGATTCCCGTCTGCACGGGAATGACAAAAAAGGGCAAATGACAAAAACTTTTGATTTTGAGATAGGTTCTAGTCAGTTTTCATACGCCCCGTGGTCTCTGAAGCGGGGGAATGAAATTGTCGTTGCCGGGGTACTCCTCAGGTTTATGAATAACGCCTTTTAATGTTAAAATTTATGGCTATGAAAATAAAGCTGATCATCTTTGACCTTGACGGTACGCTCGTGAATTCAAGTGTCGATATCACAAACGCGCTCAATTATGCTGTCGAACCCTATGGACTAGAGAAATTGACGGTCGAAAGAACTATCAGCCTTGTTGGAGAGGGCGTTACGCGCTTGATAGAGAAGCTTCTCGGGGAGAAATGGGCTGCTTTAAAAAACGCTGTTTTGGAGAGGTTTCTGGAGCACTACAGTCAACACCTTACTGACTTTACCGCGCCCTATCCGGGCGTTCCTGAAACGCTTGAACAGCTCGTGAATTACAGGATGGCTGTGATCTCGAATAAGAGAGAGGACCTCTCGAGGCGCCTGCTAGAAAACCTCGGCCTCGCCGGTTATTTTGAGATTATATGGGGCAGCGACAGCGTTTCTGAAAAAAAGCCTTCTCCCGTGCCTGTCCTGGAGATGCTGAAAAAGGTCTCCTGCGGGCCTCATGAGGCTGTTCTTGTCGGCGACAGTAATTATGACATTGAGGCGGGAAAGGCTGCAGGGGTGAGGACAGTGGCTGTTTCTTACGGTTTCAGAGACGTACGACTCCTTCAGGATGCGGATTTTGTCATAGACAGCATGCGGGAACTGACATCCAATCCGGGTATTCTCAATGTTTGACAGCATGGAAACGAGCCTCGACGGCATTCGTGATGTAAAGGTATACCAGAATGTAAACGGCTACCGTTTCTCTGTGGACGCGGTTCTGCTCTATTCTTTTGTAAATGTAAAATATGCCTGCCATATTGCCGATCTGGGAACAGGCTCGGGGATTATCGGCCTGCTGCTTGCGAGGAAATACGGCGATGCAAGGGTGCTGCTGGTGGAACTTCAGGAATCATTGTATGCACTGGCTGAAAAGAATATCGTTCTGAACGGTCTGGAAGAACGGGTGAAGGTGGTCTTATCCGATATAAAGGAGCTGAAAGAGAAAGCGCAGCCGCTGTCGCATGATCTCGTGGTATCGAACCCGCCGTTCAGGAAGCCTTCATCAGGGCGTATCAGCAATGGAGAGGAAAAGGCTGTGGCAAGGCATGAATTGCGCCTGAATCTTTCGGACCTGACAGAGACTGTTTCGTATCTCCTGAGGCCGAAGGGGCGGTTCTGTATGATATTTCATCCGGAAAGGCTCGCTGAGGCTATCGATACCCTCAGGCGAAACCGGCTGGAACCGAAGAGGATAAGATTCGTCCACAACGATCATGATGCCGTCTCGAAAATAGTCCTGATAGAGGCGGTTAAGGAGGGACGCGCGGGCATCAGGTTAGAAAAGCCTCTCTTCATCTACGATAAAGAAGGGGAGTATACAGCTGAAGTGAATGAAATGTACGGCAGAAAACAGCCTGAAATCAAGCCGTTAGACTTATAAATTCAAAATTACAAGTTGCTTATTAATTTATTAAGATAATTTATAACATGATAATGGCGCCATTCTGTATAATACAAAAAAATTTCAAGAGGAGGAGTTTTATGAGAGTTTTTAGAATTTTGGTGATCATGATTTTCGCTCTTTCTGTTCCTGCATTTGTTTTTGCGGCAGGTGCTCATGACGGGCTCAATTGTGTAGGCTGTCATGGGATTCACACCGCAAAGGGAGAACTCATCTTTGCCGTCGAGCCGAACAAAAAGGCATTGAATCCAAAGACAAACCAGCCATTTACCGGAGTAACGGCCCTGTGTCTTGGATGTCATGAGACGATCGAGAAGGGCGGGATGGGGATTGCAGCTGTTTCTGCCAAGCACAGCCATCCTTTTGGCGTGACCCCGAACCCGAAAAGAGCGACCGTCGGCGCT
>JAOUFP010000098.1 GCA_029858145.1 Nitrospirota bacterium
TTCCAGTTCACTCACCCGGAAATCTCCGCGAACAGGCTTTCGGATATCATGGGAAGGCCGGATGTTTTCACGATGGTAGTACTCGGATTCCGCAGCATCGCGGTCTCGGCCTTCTATATCCTGGCGCTGTCTTCCCTTGCGCTGCACCTGAGCCACGGGATACAGAGCATGTTCCAATCCGTGGGGCTCAACACCGAAAAAACCGAACTGCTCATCACACGTGCGGGATTCATCGCTGCCATTGTCCTTTTTCTGGGATTCATAGCGATACCGGTCGCTGTCATTGCAGGGCTTGTGAGATAGGAGATGAAAACACTATGACACTTGAAGGAAAAGTTCCTGCCGGACCACTTGCGGAAAAGTGGGACAGGAGGCAGCAGGAGATGAAGCTGATAAGTCCTGCGAACAAGGGAAAATTCACCATCCTCGTTGTCGGCACCGGTCTTGCCGGCGCGTCTGCCGCAGCCACGCTCGGAGAGCTGGGGTACCGGGTAGAAGCCTTCTGCTTCCAGGACAGCCCGCGGCGCGGTCACAGCATCGAGGCGCAGGGCGGGATCAACGCCGCTAAAAATTACCCGAACGACGGAGACAGCATCTTCCGCCTCTTTTACGACACGATCAAGGGAGGGGATTTCAGGTCGCGCGAGGCGAACGTATACCGGCTGGCGATGCTGAGCAATGCCATCATCGACCAGTGCGTGGCGCAGGGGGTCCCCTTTGCAAGGGACTATGCGGGGTATCTCGATAACCGTTCCTTTGGCGGTGCGCAGGTCTCCCGCACATTCTACGCCCGGGGCCAGACAGGACAGCAACTGCTCCTCGGGGCATATGGCGCGCTTTCCCGCCAGGTGGGGGCCGGGACTGTGCGGCTGCACCCCCGTTCCGAGATGCTCGATCTCGTGGGGGTTGAAGGCGAGGCAAAGGGGATAATCGTCCGGGACCTCGTGACAGGACATATCACCCCGTATGCAGGCGACGCTGTATGCCTTTGTACCGGCGGTTATGCAAACGTATATTACCTGTCGACCAATGCCATGGGGTCCAATGTCACGGCAGCGTACCGTGCGTATAAAAGAGGGGCCTTTTTTGCGAACGCCTGCTTTATGCAGATCCACCCCACCTGCATCCCTGCAAGCGGTGACCATCAGTCCAAACTCACCCTCATGTCAGAATCTTTGAGAAACGACGGCAGGGTATGGGTCCCTAAAACCAAGGGTGACAGAAGGAATCCCGCGGAAATCCCCGAAGCCGAACGCGACTATTTTCTTGAACGGAGATATCCGGGCTTCGGCAATCTTGCCCCCCGGGACATAGCTTCCCGCGCGGCAAAAAAAGTCTGCGATGAAGGACGTGGCGCAGGGCCCGGCGGCAGAGGGGTCTATCTCGACTTTGCTGACGCGCTTGGCCTCCTCGGAGAGGAAAATATCCGCGGGCGGTACGGCAACCTCTTTGAGATGTATGAAAAAATCACCGGGGAGAACGCCTACAGACAGCCGATGCGCATCTATCCGGCCCCTCATTACTCTATGGGCGGACTCTGGGTCGATTACAATCTCGAAAGCACAATCCCCGGGCTTTTTGTCCTCGGTGAGGCGAACTTCTCCGACCACGGAGCAAACCGCCTTGGAGCGAGCGCTCTCATGCAGGGACTTGCCGATGGCTATTTCATTATTCCCCGGACCATAGCACACTATCTCGCGCAAACAACTCCAGGAAGGGTAAAGGCCGATCATCCGGATTTCAGAAAATGCGGCGAAGAGGTGAACATCCAGATCAATAGTCTTCTTTCGGTGAAAGGCAGGAAAACAGCGACTGAATTTCATAGAGAACTCGGGAAAATCATGTGGGACCTCGTGGGCATGGAAAGAAATGAAGATGGTCTCCGGAAGGCCCTGAGGCTGATCCCGGAACTCCGCAACGAGTTTTGGGAGAATGTTTCGATCCCCGGCAGCGGCACTGGACTGAACCAGGAACTCGAAAAGGCCGGTCGTGTAGCGGACTTCCTCGAATTAGGGGAATTGATGGCACTCGACGCGCTGCACCGCGAAGAATCTTGCGGAGGGCATTTCCGCAGTGAGCACCAGATGCCTGACGGCGAGGCGTGCCGGGACGACGCATCATGCTGCTATGTGGCAGCATGGCAATTCAGGGGAGATGACAGGGAGCCTGAACTGCATAAAGAGCCGCTGTCATTTGAAAATATCGAACTCTCGGAGAGGTGCTACAAATAATGAACCTGAATCTCTATATCTGGCGGCAGAAGGGACCGGATGATCAGGGCAGACTCGTACGCTATGAGGCGAGGGACATCACCACTGAGATGTCATTTCTCGAAATGCTTGATGTGGTGAATGAACAGCTCGTTAAGAATGCCGAAGAGCCGATAGCATTTGACCATGACTGCCGCGAGGGCATCTGCGGCACATGCGCCCAGGTGATCAACGGAGTCCCGCACGGCCCCCGGGAAAAGACAACCGTATGTCAGCTCCACATGAGGCATTTCAGCGACGGAGATTCGATCTACATCGAACCCCTGCGGGCCCGTGCATTCCCGGTAATTAAAGACCTTGTCGTGGACCGGGGCGCCCTTGACCGCATCATTCAGTCAGGAGGCTATATATCGGTGCACACCGGCGGCGTGCCTGACGCCAACACCGTCCTGATACCAAAAGACGATGCGGAAGCCGCGATGGATGCGGCCGAATGCATAGGATGCGGGGCATGCGCAGCGGCCTGTCCGAACGGTTCGGCCATGCTCTTTACTGCTTCAAAAGTGGCTCATCTCGCGCTCCTTCCCCAGGGGCGCGTGGATGCGGCACGGCGGGTATGCATGATGACGGAGACGATGAGGGAGGAAGGGTTCGGCAACTGCGGCAATCATTACGAATGCCAGGCGGTCTGCCCGAAGGGAATCAAGGTACATTTTATCGCGAAACTGAACAGGGAATTTATCAAGGCGCAGGCAAAGCATCTTTCCGGAAAATCAAAAAAGACCTGAGTTGCTGCTTGATGGCGGAAAATTTCACTTCGTGCCCTGACATTGCACGTTTTCCATGCCCAAAAATTCCATCTGCCCAAAAAAAAACAGCATGCACCGCTGCGCCTCAGCAGGACATCTGAAACCTGCTGATAAACTTCTATACACGGAAAATCCCGTCTGATACAATTTGAATAAATGACAGAGAAAGACAGAGAAATGAAACCGGCAGGCAAAAAGCCGGAAATGAGAAAAGCGGTCCTCATATATGACGGAGACTGTCCGGTGTGTGCAAAGACAGTCGAGTGGATACGCGAAAACGAACGCAAGGATGCTTTCGAAATGCTCCCCTGCCAGTCCGGCGAAGTCCGGAAGAGGTTCCCTTCCATCGAACCTGCCGCATGCATACAGGCGATGCAGCTGATACTGCCTGACGGAAGAATACTCTCCGGCGAGCGTGCCCTTCCCGAAGTCCTGAAAAGGCTTAAACGCTACAGTCCGTCCGCCGCTTTCTTCAGCCTGCCGGGCTCCGAGGCCGTTTCACGTTCTTTTTACCGCTGGTTTGCTGACAACAGATACCACATCGCCGGGGTACTGTTCCCTGAAAAGAAAAGGAAAAAAGAGGGGAGACAATGAGCCTCGCCTTCCCTGCAGCATACCTTCAGGAATGCAGCTTGAGGAATTCAGATGGGTAAAAATCCGGAGAAAAGCATCTTTACAAAATTTATCGTCTCACTCAGCCTGACGTTCATTTTGTGTCTGACAGGCATATTCATTATTGTATCCGTCACAAACAGAACACTGATCTTTGAGGTGGCCAAGTCGGAAGCGCGGACGCTCTTTAGCAGTATCGTCATAACAAGAAAATGGAACGCCGGTTACGGAGGTGTTTTTGTAGAGAAAAAACCGGGAGTAGAATCAAATCCTTTTCTTGAGAGCCCGGATATCAGGACTGTCGACGGACGGGTCTTTACAAAGATAAATCCTGCCTTGATGACCCGGCAAATATCTGAATTGGCGGGGAGAGAAGGACTCTTTACTTTCCATATAACCAGCCTGAACATTCTCAATCCGAACAACGCGCCGGACGAATTCGAAACCGAGGCACTTCAGCGCTTCGTTAAAGGCGAAACAGAGTTTTTCCGGGAGGAGGCGATAAAAGGCAGGAACTACTTCAGGTACATGGCGCCACTGCATATTACACGGGAATGCCTTCAGTGCCACGCGCAGCAGGGATATACCTTCGGAGACATACGGGGAGGAATCAGTGTGTCCTTCGACATCAATGACATACTGAGAATGCAGAAGACCAGTTCAACGCGGATTATCTCGCTCGCGCTTTTCAGCATCTCCGCCTTGCTCGGTTTTGTCTATCTTTTCACCTTTCGCCTGACCAGAAAGTTGTCCGAAACCCGGCGGCAGATCGAGAAGATGGCGATAACAGATACTTTGACCGAGCTCTATAACAGAAGACATGTGATGGAGCGTTTCAACGAGGAGATGGAAAGGACCAGACGCATGCACGAGGGGCTGAGCTGCATTATGATCGATATAGATAACTTCAAGAAAATCAATGATACGTACGGACACCTTGTCGGGGATCAGACGCTCCGGGAAATTTCCGAGATCCTGACAAAGACCATCCGCGTCTATGATATCGCAGGCCGTTATGGTGGGGAGGAGTTCCTCATCGTATTGCCCGGCACAAACTTTGAGGATACCCTCACCCTGGCGGAACGAATACGCACGAACATAAAGACAAGCCCTGTGGCGAAATCCGACCTGACACCAGCGATCTCGGTGACCGTCAGCCTCGGGATAGCAACCATGACCGGCACAGACATATCCGTCGATACGATGATTAAAAGGGCAGACGAAGGGCTTTACAGGGCAAAAGAAAGCGGCAGGGACAAGGTTGCGTGGGTTTAGGGCGTCGCCCTTGACAGGAAAACTGCCCACTGCAATATTTTAACTTGAGCGAGGATCAACAATCCAAACGTACTGCTTATCTACAGAGAGGCAGAGTTATAATTCCCTGATGTTTCTTCATTTGCATATTCATATCTTTGGATAATGCCATAAATGTGCATAACTGTTGCACGTTTTTCTTCTCGTGTGAATAAATCATACAAGTTTGAAAGTTTACATATTGTTACGGCTTCCCGTAATATGTTCTTCCTCAGTGGCATCATCAATAAGTTTTAATAGCATCAATTGTGCCAGTTTATGAAATCTAATAATTACGTTATGTTACATGAAATAGTTGAGCTGATTAACAGGCATAATTGGTGTAATCGCTATCTTATTTGCTGATTTGGCATATTGGACATTAACGGAGCGTTTTCAGAAAGGACCGCTGTTTTGTCTCTCCCGAAGGTGCGTTCTTCGAGAAAGAACTATTTTCCAGCCGTACGGCGGACAGAAATTTTTTGCTGGCTTGATGAAGTGAATTCGCAATGCAGGGATCACATTCACTCCCGACAAGTTACGGATTCCGGGTCTTCACGGGGGCCAGACTGGAAAGTCTGCATTTCAAAGCTCATCGCGGACAGGCCATACATGAAAATGCGGCCCTGATTTCATACCGACTCCAACTGCGCCTTTCATGAGATAGAGTGCCCATGCCCAGTCAGGCTCGAACAAGCTCGTTGTAGATGACCAGTACGCCTCTTTTAAGGCAATGAACGGATATCCTGCAGACAAGGCCGGACTGTGCGTGCTGCAGTCTACAAGGGATTCAAGTTCGTTGATGTTCGGCAGCCTCCAGTGAGTTCCCTCTGCTTTTTTGTTCAGCCCGTCTATGCTCTTTAACGCCTCTTCCCAATTTACCATCCTTCCGGTTATGTCAGCCGTCTTATGCCAGCAGAGACCTGTGAGGTTGTCTCTAACAATATCACCGAGAATTCTGAAGCGCTGATCAGGCCACTTAATACCAAGACGCAACTCGCCGTCCTGGCCGGTGCCGGCGCACGGAATGACTGAGCCTTTCGCATCGAAGCAGAGATGCTGCCCTGTTGCAGGAATCAATCCACTGACTCCGCGAACAGGCCAGACAAGATAGAACTGCTCTTTCCTTCCATAGAACATGCGGGCACCCTCCATATGTACATACCAGGCATACGCCGTATTGATCGCAGCGGTGGTCGATGTCCAGTACCAGTTTTGAAATACATTTTTGAATGGGTGTCCACCGGGCAATGCTGTTTTTCTTGCCTGATAGCTCATGAGACTTCTCAACTCACGCCTGTTCGGCAGGCGCCAGTCATCTTGGCCAAACGCGTTCTCATGATTCATAGTCTTTATATAATCGAGTGCATCCTGCCAGGGCATCGGGAATTCCGCGGGGTTTGCATCCATTGTCCACTCAAGTCCCGTCAGATTATCGCGCACCGTGGCTGTCATTTCAGTAAATCTCTGGGTCGGCCAGGGCTCTCCTCTCTGAAATTCCGCATCCTGTCCGCTGCCCGGGCAGCCTATTGCCCTGCCGGATGCGTCGTGGCATGTCCTCTGGCCTGTCTGAAGGTATCCCTTGCTCTTTATTTTCCCCATTGATAGGGTATTATAAAAGATTATGATTACGGTTTTCGCCAAAAGTCTGACGAAGGACTATAACTCTCTCAGGGCTGTCGACACTATCGACTTCGAAATATCCTCAGGGGAATGCTTCGGCTTCCTTGGCCCGAATGGTGCGGGGAAGACAACGGTCATGCGCATGATCTACTGCTTTTTGCCGGTGACATCAGGAGAACTGAAGGTGCTCGGCCTCGATGTTGCAGAGCACGCGAGCGAGATAAAGGCAAAGACAGGCGTTATGCCCCAGGACAACAACCTCGACCCCGACCTTTCGGTACTCGAAAACCTGATCGTCTATGCCCGATACTTCGATATCCCCAAAAAGGTCTCTTCCCTGCGCGCCTGGGAGCTCCTCGACTTTGTCGAACTCAGGGAGAAGGCGGACGTGAACATCAGGAATCTTTCCGGCGGCATGAGGCAGAGGCTGCTCCTGGCCCGGTCGCTCATAAACAGCCCGGATATCATGATCCTCGATGAGCCGACCACAGGGCTTGACCCGCACTCAAGGCATGCGGTATGGGACAGGATGGAGTTTCTGAAATCAAGGGGAACGACGCTCATCCTTACGACACATTATATGGAAGAGGCGGAAAAGCTCTGCGACAGGGTTGCGATCATGGACTCAGGGAAGATTGTTGTGATCGATTCACCCAAAAATCTCATGTCGGTCCATGGCGGGAATCTCGAAGAAGTCTATCTGAAGCTTACCGGGAGGCATCTTGCAGCTTAAGAGGGCGTTCAGGGTCTGGCAGAGGAATTTTACCGTCTATACAAAACTCTACAAATCGAGCCTTGCGCTCAATTTCGTTGAGCCTGTTCTTTACCTCGCGGCCCTCGGCCTCGGCCTCGGGGCATTTGTGAAGGAGATCAACGGCATGCCCTATATCAACTTCATAGCCCCGGGGATTATCGCCTCTTCCGCAATGTTTGCGGCCGCCTATGAATGCACCTACGGGACCTATGTCAGGATGTTCTACCAGAAGACCTTTGACGCTATCCTCGCTACTCCGGTGAACGTCGATGACCTCATCGCAGGCGAACTTATGTGGGGAGCTTCGAAGAGCATGCTCTACGGCACTATCATCATGGCGGTGATCTCTGCCTTCGGTCTGGTGAGTTCCCCCATGGTCCTCCTCGTCATCCCGGTGCTTTTTATCAGCGGGCTGATATTTGCGGAGATTTCGATGATATTCGCCGCCATCGTGCCGGGCATAGACTCCTTCAATTATTTCTATACCCTCTTCATGACTCCGATGTTTCTCTTCTCCGGCATCTTTTTCCCTGTCGATACCCTGCCGCCGCTTGTTTCAAAGATAGCCTTTTTCACTCCCCTCTATCACCTCGTGAACGTCTGCCGCTCAGCTGCACTTGGCCTACTGCCGGGCAATCTCTGGGACGTCGCATGGCTCGTCTTTGTTGCGCTCATCCTTGCGCCCTATCCCTTCAGGCTGATGCGAAAAAGGATCATGCAGTAATAAATTCTTCTTTCCGGAAAAAGGCAGGCAGGTCATACCAGAGAAAGGGGAGATTGCCTGATCGGACTATTTTCATTACAGGCTTCACCCCTTACCTGCAATTTGAAGTGGATACAAGTCACCGTTCACTGTTTTTATGCCTTCACGCATGCACGCTTCTACGCATTCACTCGTTTTGGCTGTAGATTCATTGCTTGCTACTCGTTGCCGTCTTTTATGATTTTTTTCGCATACCTGCAAATGGATTTGCCGAAATGCACGGTGACGCGAAAAGACAAATGAATGAAAACAATGAGTTAGGGCTGGCATGGCAAATGCAATTATATATTGCAGGAAGCAAATAAAAAAGGAGGAGACGAAG
>JAOUFP010000099.1 GCA_029858145.1 Nitrospirota bacterium
CTGGCTTCCTTTAATTCCCATGGAAAGGAACTTCTCAGTGCTGATATTAAAGCTGCCTAAAATCTAATAGCTGCAGACCGGACAGTTTATGTGCTCCATAACCGGACAAATCTATTTGTTGACAACAGTCTTCTTTATGTTATCGCGCTGATGAAATGATAGGCCATCATGAGGGAGAGAACGACCTTGATCGAGGTTCCGGCAAGGAATCCGACGAAAGAGCCGAATGCCGACCTGAAGGCCTGCGGGACCCTTTTCCCGGAGAGGAGCTCGCCGAGAAACGCGCCGGATATCGGCCCGATGATGATCCCAAGAGGCGTAAAGAGGAGAAGACCTGCCAACAGGCCGAGGGCACTTCCCCATACACCGTACGAGCTGCCCCTGAACCTCTTCGTGCCGTAGACAGGAATGATGCTGTCCAGGACTACAACCAGAATCGTCAGGACTGCATAGACAAGGAGAAACCTGGTTGAAAACGGGCGAATGGCGCCAAGCTGCAGGAGAAGGAGCCCCAGATAGCTTACCGGAGGGCCCGGGACAAAGGGCGCGACGCTTCCGATTATGCCGGCTGTCATGCATATGCCTCCCAGTATAATGAGCAGTGTATCGATCATTCTTTCCTTTTATCCATGATAGCAGATCAGCGCCGGTGCATGGCCGTGACTATTGAGCAGGGCAAAACGACTTCGACAGGCAGACGAGAAGGCACAGTGATTTTTTTTCGGAGGGGGATCACGATTATCTCTTATATCACAGGGCAGATTTTTCGGTTATCTCCCCGCTGCCTTATTCAGAGACCCTATCTGCCTCCAGGTCGATGAAAAGACGGACTTCTTTTCCGATCATGATTCCGCCGCCTTCCATCGGCTGGTTCCACGTTATTCCGAAGTCCTCGCGATTGAGCGTTGCCGATGTCGTAAACCCCATGGATACCCCGTCTCCAAAGGGGTCCCTGACCGGGCCTGCAAATTCAGCCTCCATGGTTATCCGCCGGGTGAGGCCGTGGATCGTTACGTCGCCGGTCACCCGGGCGTGACCTCCTTCAACTGACTCGATGCTTGTGCTCCTGAAAGTAATCACGGGATACGTGTTCACATCAAGAAAATCCGGACTGCGGAGGTGGTCATCACGTTTCTGGATTCCTGTAACGATACTTCCGGCATCGATGACAATGTCAACCGAGGCATTCCTGATATCTTCCGGATCATAAAGAATGGTACCGGTTATCCTGTTGAACTGGCCGCGCACATTCGCAATCATCATGTGGCGAATGGAAAATGCCGCCACCGAATGATCTGAATCTACAATCCACTTTGCCATCGCACCCCTCCTCCCGCAGCTTTACAACACTTTTATTTGAGACGCTCTCTGAAAAATGTTACCGTAAAAATTGTAATCACTCAAGTCAGCCGGGTCTGCTGTTATGCTTTCTGCCCGTGATGATCTGCATGCTCCAGAAAACATTGCGGGTCTTCCGCGAGATAGTCTGCTCTGCCGAGTGCGCACGCATGAGCATATGCTATCGCCCTGCAACCCCTGCAGGCAGACCATCTGTCGCATCTGCCGCATTTGCCCGTATAGCGGGACTTATCCCTCAACGCGCCCAATACTCCTGACGTTGCCCAGATCTCCCTCAGGGAATCTCTTCTCACATTGCCTGCGGGAACGGGCATTCTCCTGCAGGGGGTGACGGTCCCGTCAGGCAGAATCGTCAGCCCTGAGACTCCCGCCGCGCAGCCGCCCGACGGCATCTTTTCATCACTTTCCTCAAAAACAGGCCTTCTCATCATCGACGCAACAGGATCTCCGGTGACAATCTGAAGGCCGGGGGCTCGCAAAGAAAAAATTTCGGTGTAGATATCTTTCAGGGCCGCATTATTCAGCATCCTGTCAAGCAATCCTTCTCCCCTTCCCGAGGGCACGAGGCGTGAAAAGCCCACCCTCTGAACACCGAGCGAAGTGGCCAGTTCAATCACATCCCTGAAATGGGGGGCATTGATATCAGAAAGGGTTGTATTGAGGGTTACTTCTATGCCGGCATCGAGGAGATTTTGCACCCCTTTTATCGAAGACGCCATGCTGCCTGCGCCCCGGATGGAATCGTGAATATGCTCCGGCCCCTCGATGCTTATCTGAACCCCTTTTACACCAAGCCCTGCAATTGTGTCAGCCTTCTTCCGGCTAATGAGGGTCCCGTTGGAAAGGAGGTAGGTGTCAAATCCTTTCTCCCTGAGTTCCTCCAGTACCGGAAAGATATCACGCATGAGGAACGGCTCGCCGCCGGTGACATTGAAGCTGGGAGAGAAGGCAATATCATAGTTTTCAGACCAGGCCTTCAGCATATCCGAGACTTCGGCTGCCATTGCCTTTATCTCGGGCAGCGACATCTCATCAGACACTCGGCCGGTTTGATAACAGTGCGTGCACCTGAGGTTGCACCGCTCGGTGAGGTGCAGCTGGACAAAAAATTCAAAGGCATTGCTTATGGACATTCCAGCTCCCTGAGGATGAAAATATGTGATGCTTCCCATGAACCCTGCGATTGACTCCGGTAAACACAGGTATGTGCGCGGAAAAAGCCTTCGTCGCAGCACCTTTGTAAGACCTCCGATATCTGCAGGAACTTCACGTTTTCAGGCGAACGGCCTGATTTCAACAGCAGCCAAAGTCTGCCTTGTGAAAGTTTTTTATGCGCGTATGCCTGTCATGACTGGCTGATAACCGCATTTTTCGGGTCAACTCAAAGCTCCGGGAAAAAACAGCAGATATGCCGCGCACCAGCAAAAAGTGAGGCGCGGCGTATCCGCCTTTTCTCTTTGTTGCCTGACCGGCAACATCAGCTCTTTCAGCCCTTTCACTTGTGGCATACCTTGCCGGGTTTTCCCTTTGCCGCCTTTTTAAGGTCATCCCAGAAAGCAGCCTCTTGTGCAAGGGCCTCTTTGGTGAGCGCCTTCTTCATCCCTCACCCCCCCTTTCTTTCCATGGACTTGCTGCCGTGCACAGACACAATCTACAGTTCCATCATAACAGCTGCCGGAGATTTGTCAAACTGAGGTAAAAACCGCGGTTGGCATGGATGGGTTGAGCGACTTCATCCCCTCTCCGCTCCTTTCCCGGCGAAAGTCAGCTTTGCCAGCTGCGTGATACAGGGTGAATAACTGAAGATTTACTAATTCACATTATCTATGAAAAAGTTGTATTTCAAAGGCAGGAGAAGACATTGACGCTCATTCCCGCTTTGTTCTGGGGCATTTTCCTCCTGATATTCATATAACCAGCCTGTCGGACTATCGGAAAATGAAACCGCTCTCAATGCCTTTTTCCTGCCTTGCTGTTTGATTGCCACCAGAAAGATTCATGAATAATCCATGCTAATGGAATCAATTGCCCAATTTTGCGGGCATTGCGTGACAGCAGTCCTATCCGGAATCCGGCTGCTGCCGAAGGATTTCCGAAATCTTCTCAAGGATCATATCAGGAAGGGCATCCCTGTTTTCCCGGGTCACCTCATGAATCTCGATGTCATCCCTGTTTTTTATCCCAAGGATGAAATCGTCTCCACCAAAGGTGATCGTGCCGACGACGATGTTCGGAGAATCGAGGGCTTTCACCGCGGCCTTCCTGAAGACTTCGGAAAAGCATTCCATCTTGCCTATCTCATCAAGGATGATTACATTGCTTTCCGCCGGGGCTATCGCCGGCACAGCGATCGCCTCGATGTTTTCGATGCTCACCCCATACCTCCGTATATGAAAATCGGACTGAATGTCCTGATGGCCGAGATAGCCGTTCTTTCCGTCGAGCGTCTTCATCAGGAAGCCCACCCGCCTGCCGCCAACGCGCTCTTCCTCGGTATAAAAACCTGTTGCGGCAAGCTTCAGCGCGGCGATCACTTTTTTTATGACCGTGGTCTTTCCTGATGAGGGAGCACCGGTGAGAAAGATGTTTTTCTTAAGAGGCACCATAATTATCAATGAAGCTTATAAGATCCATAAAAACTCACGGGGAATACTCTCAAAATGTCTTTGCCGCCGCACCGAAGAAGAAAAAGATGACGACCATGGAAACAGTCAGCTGGATGAGCCAGCCGACCACGCAGACCCATATGGCTTTCAGCGTACTCGAATAATCGAGCGCCTGCCGCACCGCGATCACCATAGCCGCAAGCATCCAGAGGGCAGCGATCAGCGATACTATTTTATGCAGCCCGGGGATGATTCCGAACGCGCGTATAATCCCGGGGGAACTTGCAAAGCCGATCGTCCTGAGCAGCTCTCCGTAGTCGGCCTTTGTCTGGGGACCCGGCAGTATCTTTGCGCCGATCAAATAGATGAGAAATGACCAGACACCCCACCCGAGCAGTGCCGCAGCAGCGGTGACAGCGAACCAGCCGATGCCACCCCTTCCCGCGTTGCCCACACCCTCCGCGATACTCGACAGCACGACAACGGAGAGCGCCTGGCCCATCGCTGTCTTGTCGGCCTCGACCTCCTCATACACGGCAGGTTCGAGTCTGGAGGCACGGATCATGCGGTCGATGAAAACATTCATAGCTTCCTCCTGAATTACGGTTTCCGCTTCTTTCTAAACCGTATCACACCTTTCCCTTGAGCGCAAAGCATTTTAAAGGGAGACAGGAAGCGCAATCCGCCCGCTCTGTGAATCTCCAGATGCAGGCGGCAGGGTGTCTCTGTCAGGGACAGGTATCGGCACGCTGACGCCGGAATGTGATCTGCATCATAGATATATTTTGTGGGATGGAATACGCTTATAGCGAAAAGACAACAGAGAGGAGGCCGATATGAAGAGAAAAGACGTTGAAAGTGCGGTGCTGGAATATGGGATAAAACGGGGGGTACTCACCTTCGATGAACTGTATGAGGCGTTTCCTGCCGACTACTTTCCCCCTCAGGAAATGGAGCGTTTCCTGATGATCCTTGACGATCTGGGGGTGAAGGTCCTTGAACGTATCGAACGCAGGAGGAACAGGCAGCGCCAGGCGGCCTGAACAGACGCAGCGAATACCCTGAAAACGGCGATGGTGAACTCTCCGGCTATAGAGGCTTTACCATCCGCCACCGCTCTTTAACCCGATTCTTTCCCCCGGCTTCTGCCGCAAGCCAAAATTCTCAAGTATACGCACAATGAGTTTTGCTCTTTTGCGCCTGAAATTTTATGATTAAGGTGATGGCGGAGAGAGGAGAAAGAGACAGGGCTTTCAGAGGGAAGACCTACTCACTGTTTGGCAGCGGGGCCGGAACAGAGAAATACTACAGTACCGTAAAAAATCTGGCAGACCTTTTTCTTCTGCGCTGCCCGGACGAAAAAAGACTCCTCCTGCAGGTCAGGAGGGCAGGCGAAAAAGAGCCTCTTTTTAAGAAGCGGGGGAAGGGAGAGGCAGACCCCTCACTTATCTCCTTCATAAAAAACAGCCTGAGGCACGCTCTCCCGGAATATACGGCCGGTGTTGCCGGGCACCTGAGGGAACTGCCGCCCGCAAAACGGTTTGACGATACCCTCACCACCAGGGAAGAGCAGTATCACCTCTTCATGATCGAAATCGAGCTCGTCAACAGGATGTACAGGGGGCCTTTCAGAAAATGCGATTTCAAGATAGCGCTTCTTCCCCACTGTCTCAGGGATTTCAGGCCGCAGTGCCGCATGGTGCAGGGCGATATCGATGCGGTATGCAGGGGATGCACAGAAGACTGCTTTATCAACCTCGGGAGCCTGCTCCTGAAGAAATACGGCATCAGCCCCTATATCTCGGTAGAGAGAGACCAGGAAAGCCTTTTCAGAAAACTGAAAAACGAGCACCCGCGCATTGGCGCGCTCGGCATCGCCTGCATCCCTGAACTCGCAAGAGGGATGAGGCTCTGTATCCGCCTCGGCATTCCGCCTGTCGGGATCCCCCTTGACGCGAACAGATGCGCACGGTGGATGAAGGAGGCGGGCGAGAGTTCCTTCGCCCTGAAAGAACTCGAAGAACTGATCAGATAAAAATTGGTATAATCTCTGATGGTTCATACAGGAACGATACCGCTCGCAACAAAGGGCTTCACCGACATAATCGATATCTCTGATAAAGTTGCGCAGATAGTATCATCATCAGGAATAACCAATGGCCTGACAACCGTGTTCTGCAGCGGCTCAACGGGGACTGTCACCACAATAGAGTTCGAGCAGGGGGTGATTAGTGACCTCCGGCAGGCGATAGAAAAAATAGCCCCTTCAAACATCCCCTACGAACACAACAAACGATGGGGCGACGGCAATGGCTTCTCGCATGTGCGCGCAGCGTTCATGAAACCGTCGCTGACCATCCCGGTGATAAAAGGGAAATTATCCCTCGGCACCTGGCAGCAGGTCGTCTTTATTGATTTCGACAACAGGGGAAGGCAGCGGGACATTATCGTGCAGGTTGTGGGGGAATAAGAGCAGATGTTGACCGTCAGGGAAGCACGGATGGTGAGCACTAAAGCGTATCCCGCTTTGCCCCGCCTGCGTACCGTTTCCGGGTATCCCGGGGGCACGCAGCCGATCTTTTTTTCTCACTGCCCGTTACCGCCCCTGCCTTCGGTGTGCCCGGTGTTTTTTGACTATTCACCAGTCACTGATCGCTATCTTCATATTACCCGTTGCCCTTTACCTGACGTATCTATCAATTAAGCGAAATAGTTGATAGCATTTTAATAAGATTATCAAAAGGAGTCTGCTATGAGCGATGCGATCAAGAATAAAGGCCCGGTTGTGGCTGCAGCCGGGACAGGAATAAATCTGGCGCTTGGTGTCCTCTATACCTGGAGCATTTTCAAGGGGGCCATCAGGCAGTCGATAGAAGAAGGTGCCGGCTTTGACTGGGACCTGGCTTCACTTAACGATCCGTACGCGGTCTGCTGCCTTGTCTTTGCCTTTGCCATGATTGTCGCGGGCAGGTTCCAGGACAAGATCGGGCCGCGAAAAACAGCGATTATCGGAGGAGTCCTGGTTGGGGCCGGATTTGTATGGATTTCGCAGACCACCGCCTATTGGAGCTGGGTGCTCGGCTTCGGCGTTTTATGCGGGACCGGCATTGCGTTCGGCTATTCCGCTGCCACACCCGCGGCCCTTAAATGGTATCCCCCCAACAAAACCGGCAGGATAAGCGGCTTCGTGGTTTCAGGGTTCGGCCTTGCCTCGGTGTATATAGCGCCGCTTTCAAATTACCTGCTCGAGGAGTGGGGGCTGCAAAAGGCGATGCTCTTTTTCGGGATAGCCTTTTTTTTCGTTGTCGGCTCACTTGCCAACCTGCTGCGGAACCCGCCAACCGGGTATGTTCCGCAGGGTTTTGTAGAGCGGAGGACCACAGATCGTCCGTCTGAGGTCAGTGTAAAGCCTCTCGACATGCTGAAGACACGCAACTTTTGGGTGCTCTGGATGCTTTATTTCATCGGAGCGGGAGCCGGACTGATGGTGATCGGAAGCGTCGCGGGCATGGCCAAAAGCAGTATGGGCGAATACGCGTTCGTTGCTGTTGCGATCATGGCCGTAGGAAACGCCGGTGGGCGGATCGCGGCTGGAATGCTTTCTGACAAAATCGGCAGAAAGCGCACGGTTGTCTTTATTTTCATGTTCCAGGCACTAATGATGTTTTCTGCCACACCCGCCATACTCTATGCGCCGCACAATGCCACGCTGCTGGTTGTGCTGGCCACCTTAATCGGCTTCAACTATGGAGCAAACCTGGCTCTTTTCCCTTCGTTTTCGAAGGACTTCTGGGGGATGAAGAGTTTCGGCGTAAACTACGGCATTCTCTTTACCGCCTGGGGCGTCGGAGGACTGGTCATGAGCAGACTCTCGCAGACGCTGTTTGCGGAAAAAGGTTCCTTCACTGATTCATTGCTGTTAGCGGGCATACTCCTCGTCGCCGGGGTTATGATGTCAGCACTCATCAGAGACAGAAAAGACGAACTGAGACGTGCTGCACGGAGGAAACAGGGGGCAGGTTCCGCATGATGCGCGCGCACCTGAAGGACGGCAGGGCAAGATGCCCGCAAGGATAAAGATCACCGTGAAAGACGTTGTGCTCGATGCCGAGCTGTCGGATACCGAAACAGCAAAGGCGATTGCGGAGGCGTTGCCTGTTGAAACAGTGCCGAATGAATGGGGCGACGAGTTTTATTTCGAGGTCCCGGTCAGGATGCCGCTGGATGAGACGGCAACCACAAAGGTGGCGGCCGGCGATATCGGCTACTGGCCGCCCGGAAATGCGCTGGCGATATTCTTCGGACCGACGCCGATGAGCCGAGGCCCTGAGCCGGTGCCTGCCAGCGCCGTGAACAGGGTCGGCAGAATCACCGGCGATGCGATGCTT
>JAOUFP010000100.1 GCA_029858145.1 Nitrospirota bacterium
GATACAGGCCTCGCTGGTCTCGATACAGGGCAATGTTAGAAACGAGTTGCGGGATGAGGCGGTGAGGATAACGTCTGACCAGATGAGCGTATTGAGGGCCGCTCCTTTTGGCAGTGCCGATCTTGCCTCAACAGGCGGTGCATGGGCGCAGCTGCCGAACACAGGCAACAGATTCACCAGAAATGTCAGAAATGCCTCAGTTACGTATACGGTCGAAAGACAGGTTGATGATCTTCCCGACGCTGAACATAAGCAGATACAGGTGAGGAGTACATGGCAATGGCAGGGCGAAAACTTTACGCATACGATTGCGGCGACAAGAGGACGATGATGAACAGAAAACAGGCGGGATTTACGTTGGTTGAGCTCATGGTGACCATGGTCATCTTTGTGCTTGTTATTGTCGCGGCCTCCAACTTATTCACGGGCCTTTTGAACCAGTTCAAGCAGCAGTCAAAGATTGCAGAGTCAAATATAGAGGGGATCATCGGCCTTCAGATGCTCAGGTCAGATATCGAACAGGCCGGATACGGACTGCCCTATGACCTTGACGGGGCTACCTATTCAGAAGCAGTGGACGATGGAACAACCCCATATGATGATTCCTCCTTTAACGATGCCACCGGCAATCCACCCAGGGCGATCGTCGCAAGCAATGACAACGGGTTCAATTCTTCTGATGTCCTTGTTGTCAAGGCAGCGAATGTCGGAATAAACGCTGCTGCCCATAAATGGGCGTATATCGCAAATACGGGCGCCAACAATATTATGCGATCGTGGACCAATAGCGACGGCGCATCAATAGCCGACGAAAACCTGGAAAATGGCGACAGGGTGATCGCCCTCAGGCCTGTAAGCGGTACCAACGTGAAGGCGCTTGTTAACGGCGGAGGGACTTTTTATACACAGTACAACAGCTCTCTCGCGTCCTTTTCTGACAGCTTCGAGCCTGTCGCAAACAGCTATGAGACCTATATTGTTTACGGTATCAACCGGACTACTGATCCGAGGATGCCTTTTAACCGCGCCGATTATTATGTCAGGAGGCCGGCGACGCCTCCACAGCGCTGTGCGCCGGGGACGGGCAATCTCTATAAGGCAACAGTCAATCAAAGTGACGGTGGTCTGACCGAACTCCCCCTTCTTGATTGCGTGGCTGACATGCAGATCGTCCTGAGCCTTGACATGGACGAAGACGGGGCAGCAGGGACGTTTGCCGCACCCGCAGCCAGTCTCATGAACAGCTCTGAAGGTGTTACTGCCGCGTCAGTTCAGCAGACCCTCGCTGATGCCTCGCTGCTCAGGAAGCGGCTGAAGGGTATCAGGGCGTATATCCTTGCGCATGAGGGGCAGAGAGACACCTTCTATACCTATCCGAACGCAACGATAAACCTGGCAGATCAGGACTTGGGCGTTTTAAAGACCTTTGATCTCAACGCAGTTATTGGCTCAACCTATATCAACTACAGATGGAAAGTATATACCATGCTTGTACAACCGTTTAATCTGAGGTAGACATGGAAATTCAAGATTCAAGATTCAAGGTTCAAAAATTAAATGAAAAGGGAATCGCCCTCGTGCTGGTATTGATACTTGCGATGATTTCGCTTGCGATCGTCTCCGCCCTGCTCTTCATGGCAACCCAGGGGACGGTAATCTCTGGTGCCCAGAAGTTCTACAGGACAGCTGAGGAGGCGGCTACAGGCGCGGCAGAGCTTTCAGTCGAATATCTCGCAAACAGGGGTGAATTTACCCTTTTAGGAGCCAGTCACCCAATACTGGGAACTCTTAACGACGGCTGTAACTGCGGAGACCCCATGATCACAACGGATAACATTGATCTTAACGTCATTCCCAATGCGAGGACCTGCCGCTGTGATAAATTATGCAATGCAACCGCCGACTGGCTGGCAACATGCGATGAAAATACGGGCGTCTCAGGCATGCAGATAGATTTAAACCCGAAAATGAATCCTGAGTTCAGTTTTGAGCTCGGCAACTTCAAAGTCTACACCAAGATTGTCGATACGGTCAGCGGCAACACTGATCTCGGAGGAGTGGCTGCCAGTGGAGAATTAGGGGGATCGGCTGTTTCATCTTCAGCAGCAGGGATCGTCACCCCGCCGCACAGCCCCTACCTGTACCGTATGGAGGTCCAGGCGGAGGATAAAGCTAATCCCAGGGAGCTTTCGAGGATATCCGTCCTGTACGCCTACTGAGAAGACCGCGCTGTTTCAGATTTTAATTCTCACCCGTATTGTTTTCAGAAATTTCCGGCTGCCCTGAGAGGATGTCCTTTGCGGTTTTGATGTCGGCGTTGATCTGGTGTATCAGTGCCTCAGCGTTCTGGAATTTCTTCTCTTCTCGGATCTTTTGGATAAAGTAGAGGGTGAGCTCCTCGCCGTAGATATCCTCGTCGAAGGCAAAGATATGCACTTCAATGGCGAGCGAATTCGTGTCAAAGGTCGGCCGCATCCCGATATTGACGATTCCGTCATAATAGTTGTCCCTCACAAAGAGCTTTGCTGCGTAGACCCCGTTGCTGGGGATGATCGAATGCTTCGCTGCAATGTTGGCGGTGGGAAACCCGAGCCCCCTCCCCCTGCCATCACCCTTTACGACGATCCCGCAGAGTGTGTAAGATCTGCCAAGCAGGCGTGAGGCATTTTCGACCTCACCTTTTTTTAACAATTGGCGGATCCTGGTGCTGCTTATGACCTCTCCTTCCAAAGAGACCTGCTCTACTTCTCTCACCTCAAAGCCCAACTCCTGGCCGAGGTCTCTTAACATTTCAATGTTGCCTTTTCGCCCTTTTCCGAAACGGTAATTGTAGCCGACAAATATCTCTTTGGCGCCCAGGAGGTCGCAGAGGATATTCTTCACAAAGTCACGGGGTTCCATGGCCGAGAAGTCGAGAGTGAAGGGGATCTTGACGAGAACATCTATGCCGAGTTTTTCGAGCAGCTGTATCTTTTCTTCATAGATGCTTATGAGGGGAGGGCACTTCTCCGGTGCGAGAATCTTCAGCGGATGCGGTCTGAAGGTAACTACCATGCTGAGGCTGCCGGTCTCTTTCGCTCGCTGGATAATCTTTTTTATAAGCGCCTGATGTCCCAGGTGAAGACCGTCGAAGTTGCCGAGGGTGATGATGCTGCTGGTGAACCGTTTCTCTATTTTGCTCAAATCAGTAATCAGGATCATATGTTATCCGCCAGTCCATACTGGATTTCACGAAATATCTCATCCCCGATTCTGACCCCTTTGTCGATAAATTCAGGGCCGTATTTTTGTCCCGTCTTCGTTCGAAACGTCTTTTTTATCATCTTTATTCCTTCCATCTTTTCGGTGAAACTTTCGCAGAGCTTCTCAAGGGAAATCCCTGTGGAGTCTATTATCAGCCAGAGGGTCACGGTGAAATTATCCGGTCCCCATCTGAATTTGTCCGCGTCATAGAGGGAATCACTGACCAGTTTCGCTGAATCGTCCTCCGATTCCAATACTTCCCTGAATGCCTCGTGATTCCGGATGGCAGCGACAATGTATCGCTTGTAATGTTCCTGCAGAGGAAAGTCCCTCAGGATGTCTGAAGCCTCTTTGCTGCCAGCCACGGTATGGTTCTCTTCCCTGCGTTTTATGTCATGCAGCAGACCCGCGATCTGTGCGCAGAGCATCAGCTCATTTATCACTGCCGCGTCAAGCCCTTTCGCGCGGCCTTCCACCTGCAGTATCGCGCCTGCTTCCAGGGCAACCTTTTCGCAATGGAAGACGCCATGCGCCGGGTGCAGTCTGGAATCGTCGAGGTAAGTCCTGCACCGGCGGATTACGCCGCTCGACTCAAAGGACGAAAGCGACAGGTCCAGTTCGTTTTTATGCTGTATATAAAAAGAGGGAGTCCCCGCTTCCTGCGCCGCACTGAGGGCCTTTTCTCTTAATTTGGGATAACGTGTCCTGTTCAATAAAGACGCCTTAATGATGAGTATTTAATGTATAATTATAATAATTTTTGCGGATTCTTTGCTTGAATTTTTCCTGACGGCTTGCAAGTAAACTGAAGAATGCGTGGAGGGAGGCACATGTTTGATAAGAGACTCAGGCTGTATCACCAGATCCTCGACAATATTGCTGACGGCGTTTATTTTGTCACGCGTGACCGGAAGATCGTGTTCTGGAATAAAGGAGCGGAGAGAATTACCGGTTATGCAGCTGACGAGGCGGTCGGCAAGGCGTGCTACGACGCTTTTCTGAATCATGAGGATGAAAAGGGCAATACCCTCTGCGACTCGGGCTGCCCCATACTGGTTATGGCTGAAGCAAGAGAGCCGTTTCAGCGGAACCTCTTTTTGCAGAGAAAGGACGGCGGCAAGCTGCTTGTTGAAGAGCATATCTCCCCCCTCTACAGGGAAGGAAAATTCGAAGGAGTGATCATAACCTTCAGGGATGTTTCACTTTTTACCGGACTCAGGCCTTTTCAGCTGAGAGTCCATAAGATGGAAAGGCTTATCCCCATTTGCGGCTGGTGCAAGAAAATCAGAAATGACAATGATGTATGGGAACAGCTGGAGGCGTTCCTCACCGACCAGGGGATGGGTGATTTTACCCATTCAATGTGTCCCGCGTGCGCTGAAAAGATATTTTCCAAAAAGATATATATGGAAAGCTATCAGAAAATCTGCAAGGCGATAAGCTCAAGCCTTTCACTTGATGAGGTATTGAAGCTCATCGTGAGCAACGTTGTGAAGGTGATGAGCGTCAAGGCAAGTCTTCTGAGGCTTCTCAACAAGGAAACGAATCAGCTCGAGCTTGCCGCTTATCACGGGTTGAGCAGCAGCTATGCCGACAAAGGGCCCGTTGAATATGATGCGAGCATTGATGACGCGCTGGCGGGCAAATCCGTATCGATATACGATATCACCGCCGACAAGAGCGCGAAGTATCGCAGAGAAGCGGAAAGGGAAGGCATCAGGAGCATACTTTCCATCCCTCTGCGGTTTAAAGACGAAGTCATCGGCGTACTCAGGATGTATACTTCCGAGCCGACAGAATATTCCGAAGAAGATCTGAAGTTTGTGACTGCCATTGCGGAGCAGGCTGCGATTGCGATAGTGAATGCGCGTGTTTTCGAAAAAATGGTATCAAAGGAAAGGGAATACCTGAATGTCTTCCAGGCGGTTACGAAGGCGGTAAGTTCAACGCTTGACGTGAACGAAGTTCTTCAGCTGATCGTCAGAAAGATCCCTGAAGTCTTAAATCTGAAAGCTGCCACGATAAGGCTTCTCGATGCTACAGGGAAAAAGCTGCGGCTCGTTGCCGCATACGGATTGAGCGAAAAATACCTCAACAGGGGGCCGGTAGATACAGAGGAAAATATCATTGAAGCACTGAACGAAAAGCCTGTCGCCATCTATGATATGTCGACAGATACAAGGCTCAGTTACCGCAAGGAGGCCGAAGAAGAAGGCCTGAAGAGTATGCTTACCCTTCCCGTTGTGGCGAACGGGAAGGTGATCGGGATCCTGCGGCTTCTTTCCGGCTGGCCGAGAAATTTCAACAACGAAGAAATAGCCTTTGCCGCTTCGCTTGCCGAACAGTGCGGTACGGCGATTGAGAATGCGAGGATGTATGAGCGGCAATACAAAGAAATACGGTATCTCAAGACTATGGAAGAGATATCAAGGGCGATAAGCTCGTCGCTCGATATACATGAGGTCCTTGATATGATCGTGAAAAAAATACCCCTGATAATGAAAACCAAGGCCGCAACTATCAGATTGCTCGATGAGTCCGGGAAAAAACTCGAACTCGTGGCTTCGCACGGCCTAAGCGAAAAGTATTTGAACCGGGGCCCTGTGGATGCCGAAGAGAGCATTTCTTTCGCCCTCGAGGGTACGCCTGTGGCGATTTACGATGTGACGACCGATTCAAGGATTGTATACCGGGATGAGGCAAAGGAAGAGGGAATAAAGAGCATGCTGGTGGTCCCCATCGTCGTGAGAAATAAAATAATCGGGATCATGAGGCTTCTCACTGACGAATTCCGCAGGTTCACCGAGGATGAGACAGACTTTGCGGTCGCGCTGGCTGAACAGGGGGGGGTGGCGATTGAGACGGCAAGGATGTATGAGAAGATAAAAGAGTAGTTGCGCCGGGACAATAAAAAAGGCCGTGCAAAACACGGCCTTTTTTATTGAAGCTTTGTCCGTTTATATTTTGAACGGATTCACAAAGAGCAGAATCAGAGCGACAACAAGAGCATAAATAGCAAGAGACTCGATCATGGCGAGACCGATGATCAGGGTCGTGGTGATTTTGCCTGATGCGCCAGGATTTCTTGCTATACCCTCTGTTGCGCCTTTTAAGCCGAGACCCTGTCCGATACCGGTTCCGAATGCGGCTGCACCGATAGCGATACCGCATGCAAGGGCAGCAATACCGTAGTATTTAAGCTTTGCATCGTCAGGAGCAACAGCGGCTGTAGCAGCCTCTTCTGCGAACACGACAGGTGCAAGCAGGAGAACCAGTGACAGCGCCAAAAGGATAAACGAAATGGTTTTTTTCATTCTCTCTCCTCCTTTCTCAAGGACTTTTATTTAATGTGCCTCTTCAACGGCACCAGCCAGATACAATGTAGCGAGCAGGGTGAAAACAAACGCCTGAATGACGCTCACGAGCACGCCGAGGAGCAAAATGGCGGTTGGCACCACCCAGGGTGCGAGCAATCCGAGAACTGCGAGCAGGTAATGCTTGGCTGCCATATTGCCGAAAAGCCTGACGGAAAGGGTGACAGGCCTTACAAGATGTCCGATAAACTCAATGATGAACATAAGGATCATAAGGGGCAGCGCAAATATGGAACGGATCGGTCCGACAAAATGCTTCAGATAGCCGAACCCGTGAACGCGGATTCCGTACACATGCGTTGCGAGAAAAACCGGGATCGCCATGGCAGCGTTTGTGTTTAAATTGCTCGTCGGGGAAGAAAACCCGGGGATGAGGCCCATGAAATTGCAGACAGCAATGAAGAGGGCCATCGTTGCGATGAGAGGGAAAAAATGCTTTGCCCAGTGATGGCCGATATTCTCCTCGCAGAGGTTGAGGATCGCGTCGATGATGGTCTCCATGAAATTCTGGATACCGCTGGGGATGAGTTTTAAAGAACTTCTTACGAGCATTGCCACGACAATCAGTATGATTGAAGCCAGAAAAGCGTATGAAACATAATGCGGGACTTGGTGTGCATTTATGAAAATGTCCATCAAGAGTTTTTCTTCATGCATATGGGCCTCCTTTGGGGAAATCGCTGTTAATATTACATATGCTAATTATAATTGTCAAGGCAAAAACAAAAACCTTGCATTTTTTATTTCAATAGTGTATTAATAACTGCAGTCAGCTTTATTAATAACTGGAATTATTAGAGAATTTATTGCATAATATGCATACGTGCTGCAAAAGGGATATATGAGAAAAGATCTTTCTGACGAAGAAAAACAAAATATGCCACTCTATCCGATCGGTATCGTTGCAGAGCTGATCGGGACTACCGACCAGACATTGAGGCTTTATGAAAAGCATGGTTTAATAAAGCCCGCCAGAAGGAATAAAAACAGGTACTACTCGGAGAATGATATCAAATGGCTCAGGTGCCTGAGAGATCTTATCCATAACAAGAAGATCAGCATAGAGGGAATAAAAAAGCTGCTTGATTACGCCCCCTGCTGGGATATCACCGACTGCTCTGAGCAGCGGAGAAACAAATGCTCCGCCTATATTGATAAGACAAAGCCCTGCTGGGAATTAAACAGGGCTATATGCAATACCGAGACGGGAAGATTATGCGAGGATTGCATAGTCTATATTTCGAAAAAATTGCCGGCCAAGGCTTCCAGGAAATAGCCGTCCAGTACCTTCTGCGTTTTCCCGGTTGTTCCCCTTGCTTCTTTCTCTCGTGCCTCAGGATGTCAATGCAGCTCGATTGAAGATACCTTGAACTCGGGATCGATCAGGTAAACATCACTGAAATATTTTGTTGCGGTTGCGTAATCCTTTATCTTGTAACTTGCGTATCCGATCAGGTAGTACGCGCGCGGGTCAGGGGTGTTTTCCGTGTAAGACTTTAAGTGGGTTATCGCCGCCTTGTAATCGTGCTTTTTGTAATACATAAGGCCTTTCTGATAAGCATCATCCTCTTCCGCATGAACCGCCGGAACCGCGGAAAGTAAAAACAGGGATACCACGATAAACAGCAACAACTTTTTCATCCTGACCTCCTCGCCTCTAACAGGCATTAATCAAAATTAAGCTGTGATGGGTCTTTTGTTTC
>JAOUFP010000509.1 GCA_029858145.1 Nitrospirota bacterium
TCGGAGATCTGTTTTCTATGTGTAAATCTGCTGTTTTAGAAATTACTCATTCTTACTTGCCAGCTATGAACGGTACATATCCGCGAGAAGCCTCTGAACAGTCAAGAGAATAATGAGACAATATTTTTTACGAGGACGCTTGCTGAATACGCAGTCTCTTGAGGCGGGTTGAAGGCAGGCTTTTTTTTATGAAATAATCCCCCTTGTCGTGTGATGGGGATATGTAATATTCACTGAGGATAAGGAAATGCTGGTGAGAATGAAAATATACAGTGATACAGTAGTTGCACTGTTTGTTGCACTTTTGAGCTCCCTGATCGTCTGTTCAACTTCCCTTGCCGCTGAGCCTGAGGAGATGCAATTTGCTGCAGACACGGTAACGATTCGCGAGCTTCTCCTGTATTATGACCTTGAGGAACTTATTGAGGTTTCCTATCGCCGTCCGACCAAACTCAAGCATGTGGCCGAAAACATCTCGGTCATCACGGCAGAACAGATCAGGGCGATGAACGCCCATTCGGTCGCTGAAGTGTTAAACACGGTCCCCGGCGTGCGGGTCGCCTTCCAAAACAGCAGTTTCGGCGGTTCAGCAGGACTCTCCATTCAGAATTCATATTATGAGCACGTGCTTGTCCTGCTTGACGGGGTCCGGTTGAACGATGTCGACGCAGGATGGCCGGAAACCGCGGGCATTCCCGTGCAGATCGTCGACCGCATCGAGATCATCAAGGGGCCGGCCTCCTCTTCCTGGGGCTCTGCCCTTGGCGGTGTCATCAATATCGTCACCAAAAATGCAGGGGAGAATCTCCGTCCCTCGGGCAGTCTTTACGGCTCCTACGGAAAAGGGTCGAGCCAGGACTACCGGGCCGATGTTGCGGGCAGGGCCGGCAAACTCCGCTATTATTTCTATGGCGGGCTTCAGGAGTCCGACGGCCTGGTGGGAGACAAATTTTTTGACAATAAAAGCCTTTATGGAAAGATCACCACAGAAATCACTGGGGATGTCTCCCTGACCCTTACCGGGGGCTACTGGCGACCGGATTTTAAGGTGTTCGACCTTCCGAGACGCGACTTGAACTACTTCAGCAAACAAGAAAATTATCTTGCAACCGCCAAACTGGATGCCGCCCTTTCCCCTGTGATGAAGCTCAACCTCGGTCTTCATTTCCGCCGCCTGGATTATACAAACCATTCTGAATCACTGGCAACAGGGGAACTCTATAATGACGTCATTTACAATAACGACCTGTTCGGAGGCAGCGCCAATCTTATCTGGACAAAGGGCAGGCACACCATGCTCTTCGGCGCTGAAGTCTACTATGGTGAAAATACATACTCATACCGGTATCCATCAGCCCCTGTTGACAAGCTGAAAACCCAGACCAGGAAGGAGTGGGCATTCTATTTTAACGACACCATCATCTGGGACAGGCTGTCGATCACTCCCGGCCTGCGCTACGATCACCTTGCCATATCTGATGTTTTCTCAGACGACATCCTCAGCCCCAGCATTGGGATGACCTATAAGATCGAAAAGGAGACCCTCTTCCGGGCATCAGCCGCGCACGGTTTCATGAGGCCTGCCATCGGCCTGGTCGCTGACGATCCCGGCTTTTACGGCAATCCTGATCTGGAACCTGAGGACATCTGGTCCTTTCAGGCAGGCGTCGAGACCGGCCGTTTTAAAAACATCTACCTGAAGGCGGCTGCCTTTTACCACCACACGGATAAAACCTGGATTTACGATTACGACACGGGAAATTGGGAAAATGGCGGCGTCTCGAAAAGGACGGGATTTGAGCTGGACATTACCGCCAGCCCTTTCAGCGGCTTCACCGCCGCGTTGGGCCTTTCCTATATCTGGGTAAATCCTTATGATGAAAAAAGTGACGACACCTACAGCATCGACATGAAATTGAATTACAACACCATGCGTTTCGGCAATATGGCCCTTGTCGGCCGCTATTTCTGGTGGCCGCAATTCGATGCAGCCAGCGGCGCCAGCTATCACGATAT
>JAOUFP010000101.1 GCA_029858145.1 Nitrospirota bacterium
TTTCCATTGGCCATAAGATATCGAGGCAGCATCATGATATTATCTCCGGAAGATGCGTGTCTCCTCTCCATGGTGAATGCGGCAATATACCCTGCAGCAGATGCCCTGATGACGAGCTCTTCATTGCAGATGCCGAAGGGCCATGAAAGCATGTACACCGTTCCGCCGAGTTCTTTCTCTATTTTTTCTTTTGATTTTCTGAACTGCATATTTAGAAACGTTTCATATTCAGCGGGCTTCAGCCGTTTCTTCTCTTTTCTGAAGTCAGGGTGCCAGTACGAATGGGACTGGAAGTCGACTAGACCCTGGTCCTGCATGACCCTGAGCTGCTCCCAGGTCATCGCGTAAGAGGCGTTTGATATCGCAGAAGGATAGAGGAAGATCGTTACCGGAATACGGTATTTCCGGATGAGAGGAAACATTTCCGTGTAGACGGACCTGTGTCCGTCATCAACAGTGATCACAACCGAACGCGGAGGCGGAGGCAGTGCTTTCCCGAGATAATAATCCACAAGATTTCTGAGTGGTATTACCGTGTAGCCATTCTCCCTGAGATACCTCAGGTGAGACTCGAAAACAGTTGTTTTTACTGTCATGCTGTCAGCAACTGCAGGTCCAAAGCGGTGGTAGAGCAGGATCGGTACCGATACAGGACGTTCTCTGTTGTCTTTCTCGATACCGGAAACACGCATGGATGATGCCAGAAAAAATAAGAGCGCGGGAACGAATCCGGCGAGCAATATCTTCGCGATGCTTCCTGAATAAGAGCTTTTTATTGATTGCGCAGTTTTCATGCCAGTTGTGTGTGCAAGACCAAAATTCTCCTGTTCACATTCTATCCCGGGAGGCACAGCCGCGCAACCCGTCGGCCGGCATAAGGAAGAGGCGAAAGGCAGAATGCATGCCCCCAAAAATATAGATGTTCATCACTTGATCCACATTATTCATAAAATGTTGTATTCAAAAGGCGGGAGAAGTCATTGTCGCTCATTCCCGCTTTGCTCCGGGGCATTTTCCTCCTGATATTCATGGAAACAGTCTGTAGGACTATCGGAAAATGAAGCCGATCTCAATGCCTTCTCCTGCCTCGTTGTTTGATTACCACCAGAAAGATATATGAATGATATAGATTAAGCCTGTCTTTTGATCGGGTCAATCGCGTTTTTCGGGACAAGGAGGAAGAAAAACAGCCTAAACGAACAGGTGAAGATTGCCGAGTCTTACGTTCCTGAGCCCTTCTTCATGTGCGATACCGACATATCTCTCAGCAGCATGTCTTTTTGTCAGAGGCATATCGGACATGTAGAAATGCGGGTAGAAAGCGAGCATGCTGTAGGGGATATCGGGATGTACCGAGGCGATAAACCGTGCGATGTTTCTTATCTCGGCCTCATCGATATACCCCGGGACAAGAAGGGTATTCGCGACGAGCAGGGGAGGGACCGGCCTCAGTCCGATCTTTTCTCCTGCGAGAGAAAAATTCTCAAGAGTCCTTCTGTTGGTGCTCCCGGTAAGCGCGATATGGAGGTTCTCATTCCATGCCTTGAGGTCGAACTTTATGCAGCCGCCTGAGTTCAGAGAGATTTTAAGTATCTCGTCAAGGAGTCCCCGGTTCATCGAGCCGTTCGTCTCCCAGCATATCCTGAGGATCCTTTCACTGTTCTCCCTGATGGCCAGTCTTGATGCCCTGATGCTGAAGGGCAGCTGCGGGACTGGATCGCCTCCGAAGTAGCATATGCAGGAGGTCCTGTCATCGACTGCAGAGACGAGGCTTTGCACAGGGGTGGTGCCGGGCTTGAGCGTCTCATTTTTGAACTGCCAGTTCTGGCAGAAGAGGCAGTTGAATGAACAGGCATGAAAGAAAACAGCGAGGTTTTTGTATCCCGTCTCCGGACCGTCGCGGTATGCATATCGGGGATATCCCGCTCCCGTGCCCCCGGGGCATACCCAGTCGCCGACACAGTTTGTCGGGAGGGGATCGTGATACCAGGAGAGCTTTCCTTCTGCCGCGGAGACTCCCTTGATCTTCCCGCCACTGTTTGTGCGCAATCCGCAGTAGCCGAGACCGGTTTCAGGAATGCTGCATTCATTCACACAGAGACCGCAGCGCGCGCCATGGGGATCCTTTGGCGGGCTTTCCGGAAGCCCGAATGCCTTCCTGCTCCGTGCGTGCGCCTGCATGGCGATAGGGAGCGCGTCTTCAGGCTTATTACGTATGCAGTTCAGACACACACCGAGTTCCCTCGAGATGTGCGGAGAAGAAGTGTTGCACAAACCGCACCTGCCCATAATTTAATTTTAGCTGACGGCATTTCAAAGTGCTACTTCTCTCAGTGACGACGCATCGGTGTCTAAATAAAACCCGGTTACCCCTCTCGTGGCTGCGTCTCCTTCCTTATGGTGATTGGTCTTAACGAAGGATACCGCGCCTCCTTAACTCAGTTACACATCTGGAATCCGTTAAGGTGTGCTAAAATCCTTGTGATATGACAGGCAAGAAAAAGGATTTGATAATCAGGGCAGATACAGTCGTTAATCCCGGAAAAATCACTGTAAAAAAAACAGCGTGCCATATGGTGATCAGGGACGGGATTGTTGAAGGTTTTAAACACGCCGCGGATAATTCCCCCGGCAGCATAGTGCTGGATTTCAGCGGATGCATCCTGTCGCCTTTTTTTTGTGATTATCATCTCCATTTTGCCCAGGATTCCTTAGCGGCCGGAAAGCAGATAGCCGAAACCCTGACTCAGCATGGCATCAAAGAGGTTTACGAAGGAGGAGACAGCCATTTGGCAGGGGTGGAGATGAAAAATCTTCTGAAGGACAGGCTGGAGGTGAAAACATCCGGCTGTGCCATATATAAAAAAGGCACTTATGGAAAATTCATCGGGAAAGGAGTTGAAGGCTTCCGGGATGCGAGAGAACTTGTCGATCATCTCTGTCATGAGAGAGTGGATTATATCAAGGTCATAAACTCGGGCATATTCAAGGCCGATACAGAAAAGGTGTCACCCGGAGGGTTTGAAAAAAAAGAGCTTGCCGGGATAGTGACGTATGCAAAGGAACGAGGGCTGACTGTTTTCTGCCACGCCAATGGTGATCAGGCGGTGAGGGAAGCGGTAGAAGCCGGAGTATCCGGTATTATTCACGGACTCTGTGTTTCTGACGAAACCCTTCTTATGATGTCAGAAAAAAAGGTTTTTTTTATCCCGACAATAAACGCTTTTGCGAGCCTTTCGGGCCTGACCGATGACAGAAATATAAAGGCAAATATAGACAGGGCGGTCGGGAAGCATCTTCTTGCCATAAAAAAAGCGGTCGATAGGGGAGTTAAGGTTATGCCGGGCAGTGATTCGGGTCCGCAATTCATCCCTTATGGAAAAGCCTATCACGAAGAGCTTAACTTTTTTAAAAAAGCGGGGCTCTCTGATGAATACATCCTGACGTCCGCTGCGTGCCGGAGCCTCATAAAAGGCATGAAAGCAGACTTTCTCGTGCTGAAGGGAACAGAAGTCAACAAGGTTTTTGTGAATGGAGAGTGTATAAAGGAATAGCCTGTTTCCTCTCTTTTTTTTAAAACGGCATTATTATGTCAGATCCACTTTACCACGGGTGATTTCTTCTGCGGCGGCTCCGGATAGACCTTTGGATATCCGATAACAATCGGGCCGAAGATTTTTTCATCGTCTTTGAGCTCAAGCAGATTTATTATTGCGGCATCATCCGTGACCATAGAGCCGAAACCCACCCAGCAGCTTCCCAGCCCGAGGGAATAGGCAGCCAGCATGACATTTTCGCAGGCCAGGGGACACGAATGATCGGCATGTCTTCCCGCCCCGATCACAAAAAGCACTACAGGTGCGGAATAATAAATCGGGTCCTCCATCTCGCTGTAACGTTTCTTTATTGATTCATATCTCTCCGGGTCTGCGTCCTTTATCCCTTCGAGTATTTTCGCGGCATTCGGCAAAGCAGCCGTGAGGAGTTTTTTTCTTGTCTCCTTATCCTCGACCACAACGAATCTCCACGGCTGACTGTTCATCGCAGAAGGTGCCTGATTACCGGCTTCTATGATTTTATCAAGAATATCTTTT
The DNA here is from genome assembly GCA_029858145.1 of Nitrospirota bacterium. Lineage (GTDB taxonomy): Bacteria > Nitrospirota > Thermodesulfovibrionia > Thermodesulfovibrionales > UBA6898 > JAOUFP01. The sequence continues at coordinate 4,095 of JAOUFP010000101.1, forward strand.
CCTACGGACTTTGGTTCATACGATCTGACTGATCTCCTCATTTTTATCGCGTCGAGTATGGCATTCATCGTATCAATTCCTCCTCATCTGATTTTTAAAAACAGTTTAGCACAGTCTGACGCGCATGCTAATGGATTATCTATCCGAATTGCCTGATGCTGAAATTTCGCTGATATCATATCCGGGCAGAATAGAAGCTTCGGGAAGGCGGAACGCTTCATAAACACCCCACACCGGAAGAATAAAACATGCGGCATACCTCCGTTGTGTACATACCTGCACCGCTGCTGTCTTGCATGATGAGTTTTGAATACTGCTTTGTTAAGGTGCTTTTATTGAGTTTCCCCGTATTCTGCCTTCATTTGAAAAAAGTGGACAGCAATGTGCTAATATAAATTATTAGTTAAGGAAAGTCGAAACAATACACGAAGGAGCAATGAATGAAAAAGATAATCGTTTTATTTTTTATCTCATTAATTTTTATGGTGTCTTACGCTTCGGCAAAGGATTTCAAAAGCATTAGCGCTGACGAACTGAAGAGGATGTTCGATAAGAAAACGAAACTGGTGCTGGTCGACGCGAGGACCGAGATGGAATACGCGCAGGGACATATCCCGAAGGCCGTAAACATACCGCCGGAGAAATTGGGAGGTATAGAAACGGTGCTGCCCAAAAATAAAAAAGCGCTGATGGTGTTTTACTGCAGGGGCGTTGGTTGAGGCCTCTCAAAACAGGCTGCGGTCGCAGCAGAAAAAGCCGGCTACACGAATATACAGCTTATGCCGGGAGGATTTCCCGAATGGGCGGCGAAAGGATATGAGACTGCCAGATGACCCCGGAAAGGGCATGCACCCGCATCCCCGGGGAGGGGCATTCAGCGACAATGCTCAATAGTGAGAAAGAGCTGAGTTTATGAGCCTGCATTCATTGTACAGATTCGTGATGATCTTCCCGTTAACGCTACTTATTTCTCTGAGCTTTTTGGTTGTTTCCTCATATTCAGCTGATGAAGAGGGGAAGGAGAAAAGCGGAGTCAGTGTAATAGCAGATAAACAGAGATTGAGGAAAAACAGTGACATAAAGGTTGTGATGTACATGACAGACTGGTGCCCTTATTGCAAAAGGGCCGGAAAGTATTTGAAATCGCTCGGTGTTCGTTTGGTCGAATACGATATAGATAAGGACGAAAACCGTAAGGATGAAATGAGGAGGATAAACGGGGGCTCAGGCATGGTGCCTTTGATCGATGTTGAAGGGATCATCATAAGAGGGTATGTCCCTGAGGAGATAGAGTCCGCGATTGAAGAGAGGAAGAAGCAGTAAACAATGAATGACATAATACAGACGGTGAGAACAATTTTGTTGTGTGCTCTGGTGTTAATCGCTGTTCATCATGCGGGCAGCAGTTATGCGGAAACGGACAATCACCCTGAAAAAGCGCCTGATTTTGAACTGAATGATGTCCAGGGTGTTAAGCACAGGCTTTCGGCCTATCACGGAAGAGTCGTCCTGATAAATTTCTGGGCAAGCTGGTGCAAGGAATGCATTGCCGAGATCCCGTCTCTCAATACCCTGTATGAAAGATACAGAGATAAGAACGTTGTCGTCCTAGGTGTTTCAATCGACAGAAATAACGAGGACATCGAGAGGAGTATGGGGAAGTTTGGCATTGCCTATCCCGTTCTGGTAGACAGGAAAGGAGAGGTATTTATAAGAAAGTATACGGTTATCGGGCTTCCGACGACCGTGATTGTTGATAAAAACGGATATATTGCGGACAGACTTATCGGAAGGTCTGATTTCAGCTCCGCGGCATTTTTGAACAAATTAAATGGTTTGTCAGGAGAAAAACCGCGATGAGATATCGCAGACTCCTTCGTTCAATGGTAATGGCAAGCATGCTCCTGATAAATTGCGCTCCCTCGACGTTTATCATAAGCAAAGACGGAAGGGCGTATTATTTCGGCAGAAAGAGCAGGGTTCTCCATGAGATGCTCTGCGAGAGCGGGGATTTTGAAAAGATCCTTGCCGAAGCGAGCATAGCGGAGGATATAAAAAAGGATTTCTACAAGTATAGCTGCACGGAGCAGCATACGGAGCAAAAGGTCATTTCTTTGTACCTTTTCCTTTCGCCTGAGGAGAAGGTATAATTAAAGAGCGCTTTCAAGGAATATGATTATACGGTAAATTTTGTGCCCTGTTGAGGCTAGACTATGCATCCCCGGCCGGGGAGAAAATAATAAGGAGAGGTTATGAAGTTGTTTAGAGGTATTGCAAATATTTTTCGTTCAGAAGAAGGACAAATCCAGAAAAGAGAGACAGGAAGAAATGAATTGTGCTGGTGCGGGAGCGGAAAAAAATATAAGAAATGTCATCTCATGGAGGATGACAGGAAAGCCAAAAGAAATTACGGCCTTAATTGCGGAAAGACCTGAAGCACTTCATAGGCTGAGTTCAGCCTGCCTGATTTCCATAGAAGTCAAGCATGCCGTTCCAAGGGACAGGGCAAGCTTAGCGAGACAGGAAGATTATTATCTGAGACAGCCTGCTTACATCCCCGCCGCGAGAGGATGTGGCTTCAGCAGGCGCCCTCGTAAAATAACAGCAGCGAATCCGTCGTGTTTCTGATATTCTAGATGCTGCCATTTGATTTCTTGTCTTATCATTTTCAATAAGGGAGACTGCTATTAAAAGGGTACATCTGAAAAGGACAAAGAGACTTCTTGGGGGACACCTGTGGGTCTTCTCCAATGAAATATACGAAAGCGTAAAGCATTACAGCCCGGGCTCTCTTGTTGAAGTCTGTGATATGCATGATCTTTTCCTCGGCACAGGGTATATCAATCCGCAGAGTCTCATTTCAGTACGGCTGCTGACAAGAGAAAAAGAAGAGATAGACGAAAAATTTATCAGAAGACGGATAAAAGATGCGGTGAATTTGCGCGAAAGGCTTTTTGGAAAGAGGGACGCATTCCGGCTTTTCTACAGCGAGGGCGACTATCTGCCGGGCCTTATCGTGGATAAGTACGCCGATTGCCTTGTATTGCAGTTTCTCACCGCCGGAGCAGAAGCTTTCAGGGACATCATTATAAGAACTCTTGATGAATTGGTGAATCCCGGAATCATGGTGTTGAGGAACGAAAGCCGCATGCGCACCCTTGAGGGCCTGCCTCTCCATAAAGAGGTGATAAAAGGTGATCTCCGGGTATTACCCGTAGTGAGGGAAGATGGCCTCCTGTTTGAGATAGACCCTTATGAGGGACAGAAGACAGGCTTTTTTCTCGACCAGAGGGAAAACAGGGTCTCTCTGAAAAAATATGTAAGTGGAGGCAGGGGGCTTGATCTCTTCTGCTATCTTGGGGCATGGTCCATGCATCTGGCTTCCGCAGGAGCAGAGGTTATCGGTGTGGATGCGTCTGAGAGAGCAGTAGTAAGTGCAAAAAGGAACGCGGAATTGAACGGACTCGGGGAAAGAAGCGCATTCGTAAAAGATGACGTATTTTCCTTTCTTGAAAGAGAGCTGGAATCTGCAGAAAAAAAGTATGACTTTATAGTGCTTGACCCTCCGGCCTTTGTAAAGAGTGCCAGCAAGATAAAGGAGGCGATTAAGGCTTACAGGGAACTGAATGAAATGAGCATGAAGCTGATAAAACCCGGAGGGATGCTCGCTACATCGTCCTGTTCTTACCATCTTTCCAAAGAGATATTTGGCGACATGCTTCATTCCGCCGGCAGGAACGCAAAGCGCAGTCTCAGGCTTCTTGAGATGCGTTCACAAAGTCCTGACCATCCTGTGCTTTTATCTATGCCCGAGACAGAGTATCTTAAGTGTGCCTTCCTTATTGTTGACTGATGAGTGAAAGCGATAGATTTGCCTGCTACAGTCTCAACCCCTGGATTTCCGATTGAGTCTCCAGTCACTCATCACTGTTTTTATGCCTTCACGCATACACGCTTCTACGCATTCACTCGTTTTGGCTGTAGATTCATTGCTTGCTACTCGCTGCTCGCTGCCGTGTTTTATGATTTTTTTCGCATATCTGCAAATGGATTTGCCGAAATGCACGGTGACGCGAAAAGACAAATGAATGAAAACAATGAGTTAGGGCTGGCATGGCAAATGCAATTATATATTGCAGGAAGCAAATAAAAAAGGAGGAGACGAAG
>JAOUFP010000510.1 GCA_029858145.1 Nitrospirota bacterium
TCAGCTATTACAGCAGTCCTGCCTTTCCCCTTCCCCTGTTCATCACCTGCAGATGCGGATACAACCAAAAAGCTCAGAAAAAAAAGTGCCATTAATGGGAGAAGCATCCGGAATCTGTATGCTGAATGTTGATTCATAAACTCAGCCCTTTCGCGTTTCTTTGACTGAATCATCTGACAGTCTTATATCCTTTTGCAGTCCACTCGGGAAATCCTCCCGGCATAAGCTGTATATTCATGTAACCTGCATTTTCTGCTGCGACCGCAGCCTGCTTTGACAGGCCTCAACCAACGCCCCTGCAATAAAACACAACCGGTGTTTTTTTGTTTTTGGGCAGCAATGTCTCTATTTTGTCCAATTTCTCCGGAGGTATGTTTACGGCCTTCGGGATATGCCCCTGCGAGTATTCCATCCCAGTCCTCGCGTCGACCAGCGCCATATTTACTTTATTATCGAACATCTTCTTCAATTCATCCGCGGTAATACTTTTGAAATCCTTAGCCGAAGCGTAAGACACCATGAAAATAAAAGAGATAATCAAAGAAACAACTATTTTTTTCATTTAATGCTCCTTCTTATATTGTTTCGACTTTCCTTAACTAATAGTTTACATTAGCAGAAATTAAGGAATCAAGAAATGCGAAAGTTCCTCTCATTAGCATGTCCGTCAGATTGTGCTAAACTGTTTTTATTACCCATAAGAGGAGGAGTAATAAATGAATCCGGTACTCGACGCGATAAAAATGAGGCGATCAGTCAGATCGTATGAATCAAAGTCCGTAGCAAAAGATATTATTGACAAGATCATCGAAGCCGGAAACCAGGCCCCTTCGGCAATGAACAGTCAGCCGTGGAGGTTCGTTGTGGTCAAGGATACAGCGGTAAAGAAAAAACTCCTCAAGGCTGCTCTTCCGAATGCCGCAAAAATACTCGAAGGGGTAAAAGACATAGACCCGGAGAGATATGAATCAATAAAGAAACGTTACAGTGAGCTGGAAGACCCCATCTATTATTCCGCGCCTGTCGTGATTTTCGTGATCGGAGCAGGAAGATATGCCGACCATTCGTGTCCCCTTGCCTGCGAAAATATCATGCTGGCCGCCCATTCACTAGGTCTTGGTAGCTGCTGGGTGGGTTTTGGCTCTATGGTCACTGATGATGCTGAAATAATAAAACTGCTCGAACTCAGGGAGGATGACAAGATATTCGGCCCGATCGTGATCGGGTATCCAAAGGTTTATCCAGACCCGCCCAAGAAGAAATCACCTGTGTTAAAGTGGGTCTGACATATGTTGCTGATGCAATAATAAGGGAAGGACAGGAACAAACTATTCCTTTGTACACACTCCATTTATAAAAACTTTTTTAACATCTGTTCCCTGCATCGCAAGAAAGTCTGCTTTCATGCCTTTCTTGAAGCACCGGTAGGCAGCGGAACCCACTATATAGTCAGCAGAGAGCCCTGCTTTCTTAAAAAAAAGAAGCTCCTCGTGATAGGCTTTTCCGTACGGAATAAATTTCGGGCCTGAATCACTGCCGGGCAGGACTTTTACGCCGCTGTCAGCGGCTTTTTTTATAGCCAGAAGATGTGCCTCGACCGCCCTGTTTATATTTGATATTATTTCTCTGTCATTGGTCAAACTCGAAAGGCTCGCGAACGCGTTCACCGTCGGGACAAAAGCAACCTTTCTTTCAGACATCATGAGAAGCGTCTCATCAGAAACAGAGAGGCCGTGAATAATAGCGGACACACCAGCGTCAACCGCTTCCCTCACCGCTCGTTCACCATTTGCGTGACAGAAAACAGCAAATCCGCGTTCCTTTGCATAGGTGACTATCTCAACAAGCTCGTCTTGGTCAAATCCGCCGGGTGTCACCTTTGCGGTTTCGGCCTTAAAGATGCCTGAGTTTATGACCTTGATATAATCGACGCCCCGTTTACAGAGCAGATCGATATGTCCTCTTGCTTCCTGAGAGCTTTCAACGCCTTTTCCGATGAATTTTC
>JAOUFP010000512.1 GCA_029858145.1 Nitrospirota bacterium
AATCACCCTGCCCCGTTTCCTGGAGGATTTCCAGAAGGGCGTTGCAGGCCATTTCTATACGACTGATCAGTGGGCAGACATACGGCAGACACCCATCCCGCTTTGGGGGCTTATCAATATAAAGCACTATGCCTCGATCAATATCCAGTATTCCCGGGGCTGCCCCTTCAACTGCGAGTTCTGCGACATTACCCTGCTCTGCGGACGTGTACCGCGCACCAAGGACAAGGACCAGATCATCAGGGAGCTCGAGAGTGTGTACGCGTCAGGGTTCAGGGGCCAGGTCTTTTTTGTTGACGACAATTTTATCGGGAACAAGAAAAAGCTGAAGGAGGAGATCCTCCCTGTCATCATCGAATGGATGGAGATGAGAAGGCATCCCTTCACCTTTAATACGCAGACATCCATAGAACTGTCCGATCATAAAGACCTTATGGAGATGATGGTGAGGGCAGGATTCGATGTCGTCTTTATCGGCATCGAGACCCCCCATGAGCAGAGCCTGGCAGAATGCAGCAAATTCCAGAACAGGAACCGCGATCTCCTCGCCAGTGTCAGGAATATCCAGAAGTCAGGCCTTGAGGTGCAGGGAGGATTCATCGTCGGTTTCGACAACGACCCACCGACGATTTTTGACACCCAGATCAGGTTCATCCAGAAGAGCGGGGTGGTGACGGCCATGGTCGGCATCCTCATTGCCCTTCCGCGCACACAGCTCTTCGAGAGGCTCAAAAACGAGCAGCGGCTCCTGAAGGAGACCACAGGGAACAATACGGATTTCTCAACAAATTTTATCACCAGGATGGACTATGACCTGCTGATCAGCGGCTATAAAAAGGTCCTCGGCACCCTCTATTCACCCAAACACTATTATGAAAGGGTCAGGACATTCCTGAGGGAATACATCCCTCCGCAGAAAAAATTGTTTCATTTCCGTTGCAATTACATCGCCGCATTCATCAGGTCTATGATTGTTCTGGGGATCATCGGGAAAGAGAGGTTCCATTATTGGAGGCTCCTGCTCTGGACCATGTGTACCCGTCCCCGCCTCCTACCACAAGCCGTTACCCTCTCGATCTACGGTTTCCATTTCCGGAAGGTCTTTGAGAAACGCCTTGGTTGAAAACGGCAGGGAAAAACCAAAAGGAAAGCATTTCAACTATAGGGAGGTCAGTCATGGAAGATGTGAAACGGATTCTCGTTGTGAGCAGGGATACTCAATACGACAGAAAGGCTGTTCATTATGGGTTCTCTCTTGCAAGACAATATGGAGCAAAACTTTACGTAATTCATGCAGTCCACAATCCCTTCAGCCTTCGGGGATGGAATTTGCCGATACCATCTTTGATGAAAGAGTATAAGAAACTTCTCCGCGACACGAGAAAGGAACTCGCTGCAATGATCAATTCGGAGAGAAAAAAAGGGATAAAGGTGACGCAGCTGGTCAAAGAAGGAGATCCTGAAAAGGAAATCTTCAAGGCAGTCAGGGATGAAAAAATAGACCTCATCATCATGCTCGCCCATGAGGAGGGGCATCTGGAGCACTTCCTTTTCGGCAGAAGCAATGAAGAGATTATTCGTAAGATGCCCTGTTCAGTTCTCCTAGTGAAAAAAGAACCGGAACCTGCACAATAAGATCAGCATGGTTTGCCGGGAAGCAGCCAGAGCTTAAGGTCATGCAGGAAAGAGAGCCAGGTAATTATTATGTCCCACAAGAAACGACATCGCAAAAGTTTCTATCGCGCTGTCTTCCCTGCAAACTTGTCCCGCTTTATTCCGGGCAATCAGGTTACCCTGTTGCAAAACGGGGAGGCCTATTTCCCCGCCATCGAAGCGGCGTTCGACCTGGCACGTCATGAAATTTATCTCCAAACGTATATTTACGAAAATGATGACACAGGACAACGGATTGCAGACGCGTTGAAACGGGCTGCCTTGCGCGGCGTAAGCGTCTATCTGCTGATCGACGGTTACGGGTCCAAGGATTTGCCGCGGAGCATGC
>JAOUFP010000511.1 GCA_029858145.1 Nitrospirota bacterium
CTGTGGGCGGTCAACAAGATAGATGCGGCTTCCAGGGAAGACAGGCTTTACGACTTTTATGATTTAGGTGCCGAAGAAATTTTTCCCCTCTCGTCTGTTACCGGCTTTGGATATGAAGAGTTTATGGATGCATTGACTTCTTTGTTGCCAGAGTATCATGAGGAGAAGGTCGAATATCCCAGGATAGCTGTCGTTGGAAGGCCGAATGTTGGAAAGTCAACACTTGTAAATGCCCTTCTCGGGAAAAGCAGAATGGTGGTCAGCCCGGTTCCGGGGACAACAAGAGATTCGATAGACAGCATCTGTACATATCACCGCAAGAAATATTTATTGATCGATACCGCAGGGCTGAGGAAAAAGGGGAAGATCGGTTATTCAATCGAAAGGTTTTCCATGGTCAGGGCGGTCAGAAGTATCGAGAAATGTGATGTTGCACTTATTGTCCTCAATATGGAAGATGGCATTACAGAGCAGGACCAGAAGATTGCCGGGATCGTCAAGGAATATAATAAAGGCGCGATTTTTCTGCTCAACAAATGGGATATGGTAAAAAACCCTGAAGAATTTTATAAGACAGTTATGGACGAGATGGTCAGGACAATGTGGTTTTCGCTGTATGCGCCGGTGGTAACGACCTCCGGGATTATTAAAAAGAGAATCACAAATGTTTTCCCTGTCGTCGACAGGATAATCGCTGAAAGAAACAAGAGAGTGCAGACTGCGGAACTGAACAAATTCTTCAGAACGATAATGTCTCAAATATCCCTGCCGATGTACAAAGGGAGAGATGTCAAGCTGTATTACATGACGCAGACAGGCACAGAACCGCCTGCCTTTGTCATATTCGCCAATTATAAGGACGCGATAAAGGATTCCCATCTCAGATTTATAGAAAAGAAAATACGGGAGTATTTCGGGTTTGAAGGGACACCCCTGAAAATATTTGTGAGGTCGAAGAGAAAAAACGAGTCGTCTTGAAAAGTGCGAGGATCATAAGCCGCAGCGTCATCGATTTTTTCAGAGATGACGGACTCATGCATGCCGCTTCGATGTCATACTTCACGATTATGGCGCTTGTGCCGTTTTGCCTGTTTATCGTGACCCTGTTCGGCTATCTGCTGGGAAATTATCCGGACTTTTACAGGTTTTTCCTGAGCAAACTGATGAATCTCTTCCCTGACGTGACAAAAGAGATTACGAAAGATATTTCTCAGCTCATCTCATTCAAAGGCATCGGAAAATTCGGGCTCGTATTGTATGGTCTGCTTTCCTATCAGGTATTTGCTTCATATGAAGCGTCGCTCAATGTCATATTCAAGGTGAAAAAGAAGAGGAGATTTTTTGTTTCTGCCCTGATTGCACTGATGGTTGTTACTTTGATCATCGCCTTGCTCATAATATCATTTGCAGCAGCATCGATTATTCCGCTTCTCAAAGCACTTTCACCTTTTTTGCCGGGGTTGAAGATCGGGAAAATAACGCAATTTATCATCCGCTTTATCCTCCCGTTTATACTGGTGCTCTTTACCGTGAACATGCTGTATATCTTGATGCCGAAGACAAAAGTCCATATGCGGGATTCACTTAAGGGTGCATTATTTACGGCGATTTTCTGGGAAATTGCAAAGCATATATTCACCTGGTATGTCAGCACATTTGCACAACTGGGCAAAATTTATGGTCCTTTGACGGCATTCATAAGCTTCCTTTTATGGATATTCTATGCGTCTGCCATCTTCCTGATTGGAGCTGAGATCGTGCATAATACGGGAATGGCGAGGAGAAGCTGAGGTGAGAAATGATTGATCTTATTGGAAAAATTGTTGAAGTAGGTACGGTGGAAACGGTATATTTCGGCAAATTGGTAGAGATAAACGAGAATGAAGTGCACCTTGAAACAGCATCAGGATGGCTTGTCATTCCCGTGGAAAGGGTAGCGTACGTGAGGGAGAAAGAAGCGGATTAGCATTGCAGCAGTAAATGCAGCCCGACAAATATGACA
>JAOUFP010000102.1 GCA_029858145.1 Nitrospirota bacterium
TTTAATTTGTCCAGTTTCGAAAGCAAGTCGGTGCCGCTCCCCTCAGGCATGCGGAGATCGAGGAATAACATATCGAATTTTTCGGCTTCGAGTTTTTTAAAGGCATCCGAGACATTGGAAGCGGTCGTCACTTCATGGCCGCTTTTTTTAAGCGCCCTGTCCAGAAACCATCTTACCAGCTGTTCATCATCCACAACAAGTATCTTCATTTTTTTAAGCAATTTGAATTCCTCGACCTATTGTAACAAAAAATAAGCTATATTTTGCTTTTTCCCGGGAGAAAACCGAATTTCTGCATCCGGTATCTCAGCGCATCCCTCGTCAGATTCAGCAGTCTGGCAGCCCTGGTCTGATTCCATTTGGTCTGCTCCAGCGCCTGCCGTATAAGATTTTTTTCAACCTCTTCGATATCAAGTCCTCCCGGGGGAAGCGTAACCGGGATGTTCATCACATTACCGGTTCTTAATTCTTTCGCTGAAAATTCACCCGGCAAATGTTCAGGCAGAATGTATGGTTCATTCTCAAGGATCATCGCGCGTTCGATAACATTTCTCAGTTCCCTGATATTCCCCGGCCAGGGATAATACATAAAGGCTTTTTCGGTTTCTTTTGACAACCCCTCCACACTCTTTTTAAATTCCCGGTTAAACTGATCGATAAAAAATTGAGCCAGTTGGGGGATATCTTCCCGCCTTTCCCTCAGAGGCGGCAGGAGAACGGGAATGACTTTCATCCTGTAAAATAAATCTTCCCTGAAGTTCCCTTTATTGACCTCCTCGGCAAGGTTTTTGTTTGTGGAGGCTATTACTCTGAGATCCACCGAGATGTCTCTGACACCGCCGATCCGCTTAAAGGTTTTCGTTTCCAGCACCTTCAGGAGTTTGGCCTGCGTACTAAGTCTTACGTCTCCTATTTCATCGAGGAATATGGTACCGCCGTCGGCGAGTTCGAAGAGGCCTTTCTTCATCTGTTTGGCGTCGGTAAAAGCACCTTTTTCATGACCGAAGAGTTCGCTTTCAATGAGGCTTTCCGGGATCGCCGTACAGTTTATGTCGATAAACGGCTTCAGCGCCCTGCTGCTTTCATAATGGATGACCTTGGCGACAAGGTCCTTTCCTGTCCCGCTTTCCCCCTGAAGCAGTATCGTCGTCGCATCGCTCCTGGCAACCTTCCTGGTCAACTCCAAGACCTTCGCCATCTGTGCGGATTTTCCGATTATATTCGCGAATCCGTATTTCTTTGAGAGCTGGGCCCTGAACTGCGAAACTTCCTTTCGTAACGCGCAGGTCTCCAGGGCCTTACCGGTGAGTATATTCAGCTTTTCGAGATTGAAAGGCTTTTCCACAAAATCGTATGCCCCGGATTTGATCGCCTTGACCGCGGTCTCGATATCCCCGAAAGCCGTCACCATGATCACCACAGCATCCGGATCTTCCTTTTTGATGGTTTTAAGCACATCTATACCGGAGACATCAGGCAGGTAAATATCCAGAAGAACAATGTCAGGTTGTTCTTCACTAAAAAGCTCCAGCCCCCTCAAGCCGCTTTCGGCAGTGACAACCGCAAAGCCTCCCCTGGTAAAATTCTCCTGCAGGGACCATCGGAGCAGCTTCTCATCATCGATTACAAGTATCTTTGCCTTTTCCACAATCACCCTTTACGCGGAATTATAATACTGAACGCACTGCCGGCACCTGCCCTGTTCATTGCCTTCATCGTGCCTTTATGGTTCTCTATAATATTTCTGTTTATCGCCATTTTCAGACCTTTACCCAGCTGCTTTGTAGAAAAAAAAGGTCTGAAAACATCCCTTATTTTCTCCTCGGGTATCTCCCTTCCTGTATCCAAAAAGGCTATTTCTATCTCTCCCCTGTCTTTCCGGTACTGTGTAGTCACCGTGAGTGTTCCCCCTCCGGGCATGCGATCGATCGCATTACGGATCATACTCATAAAAACCTTGCCCATCTGCTCCTGGTCAATCATCGCTTCAGGGACGGCTTCCAATACTGTTTTAATTTCCACATCGGAACTCCCGGCACCCGGTCTTTCCGCAGTGCAGGCTCTTTCGATCATAGCATTAATATCCGTCAGAATCAAATGCGGCTCAGGCGTTTTTGCGTAAGCGAGCAGGTCTTTCACGCCAGTATCGAGACGCTCTATCTCATCCAGCATTTCACGGCAGATTTGCCTGCGGGGGCTGTCATCGGGGATATCTTCTGCCATCACCTGCAAGGCTCCGCTGATGCCTGCTAACGGATTCTTGATCTCATGAGCAAAGATCGCAGTCACTTCACCGATTGAAGCCATCTTTTCCTCACGGCCGGCACCATCTCCGCGCAACTGCTGTATTTCATCCCGGCACCTTCCAAGCTCTGCTGCGAGCCTGTTTATGCCCTCGTATACCTCTCCCATTTGGCCTGTGCCGCCAGGAGACATTTTCGAAGGCGTTCCCCCCTTCCCCGCATCCCTCAGAAAATGCAACAAGGCATCCAGGGGCCTTTTCACCAGATATCTGCCTGTCAGGAAGAAAGGGACTAAAAAAAGGAGCGCGCCGATAAAATAAAAACAGACCGCCAATGTTTTCAGGCGGCTCAACGACCGGTCAACCGTGTCCGAAGAAATTTCAAACCCCAAAATCACGCTTATTTTTTCAGATCCGGAATGGCACTTCCGGCATGACAAATCGTCGCTTATGGAAGCAACACCCGAATACGCACCTGAACCATCATGCTCATGGGTAAAGAAGGATTGCCCCTGAAGCGACCGGAACATCTTCAAGTATCTCTCATCCGCCCTCTTCCCCCTCTCACCGGGGGCGGTGGAATTCAGGATTTTTCCCTCTTCTGAAAAAAGCCGCACCGCTTGAACATCCCTTGCGGCAATACGATCGAGGAATCTCTGAAATTCTTTTTCTCCACCGCCTTCAAGCATGACGTCTCTCATCCCGTTTTTAACTATTTCCGCGATCAGCTCAACTCTTTGTCTGTCGGCAGCATAGATGTGTTCGCTGTTGAATTTAAAGAGGATCCATGAAAAAATTCCGGGGACAAGCAGCATTACGGCGGCAGTGGGAAAAAAGTACTTCCTGTAAAGGCTCATAGGGGCTCACCCGATTATGAGATTGCGGCGCGCTCCCCGCGCAAAATCCCGGAGAGCGCACGCGAACATGTTAACGCTTCTTATTGTGCCCCATAACTGTGGAGGCCGGAAAGAAGCAGGTTCACTCCAAGATAGGTGAAAATCACCGCCATGAACCCAAGAACGGCAACAATAGCGACTTTTTTCCCTTTCCACCCCCGCATGAGGCGACTGTGAAGATAAAACGCGTAGAAGAACCATGTTATCAATGACCAGGTTTCTTTGGGGTCCCATGTCCAGTATTTCCCCCAGGCCTGGTCAGCCCATATGGCACCGAAGATCAGTCCGCCAAGGGTGAAAATCGGGAAGCCGATGGCGATGCTTTTATAGGTGATCTCATCCAGCATCTCATGCGAGATATTGAAGCCGGCGATAATCTTTTTCAGTGTGCCGCCGAATCTCCATATGAAAAAAGTGAAGGCCGCTGCGATGCCCCAGCTCAACACCGCCACGGAAGACGAACTGCTCATGAAGGAGGCCTTGAAAAGATAGCTTTTTATCAATTCTTCCTGGCTCTGGATCGCCACCCTGAAGGTAAAATAATCAAGCCCCATCGCTGAAAGCGTTATGATGAAAATGCTCAGCATTACCGTCCAGAAAATATACGCGGGTTCGTTTCTGTTCTCTGTCCTCACGATCAGATACATCAGGCCGGTGCTGAAGGATATCGCGAACATCGCATACGCGATAAAGCTCATCATAACATGCGCCAGAAGCCAGTTGCTCTGGAGCGCCGGCACAAGCGGCTGAATATTCGTCGACATGCCTGAAATATCAATAAAGGCAAGGGCAAGCCCTGCGACAGGGGTCACGAACGCGCCAAATGACCGGTTCTTGTATTTAAATTCTATGATCAGATACGCGAGGATAAGACACCAGACAAAAAAGATAAGAGATTCATACAGATTGGTCAGTGGAACTGCCCTGAGGATGCCCATCTGTCCAATATCATAGAACTCCTTCCACCTCAACCCAAAGGCAAGCGTTTGGGAAACAAATCCGGCGACAGTAAGAGCTGTTGCGACTATCCCTAACGATTCCTTTTTGAACGCCAGGTATATAATATAAGTAACCATCGCGAGGATGTACGCGACAGTTGATAATCCGAAAAAGGTCGAACTGTCCATTTATTTTCCCCCTTTTGGACCGGCACTCAGCAGGCCGGCCAATTTTTCTATCTTATGCTCAAACGCAGCCCTGTTCCTGTTTGCAGATGCTCCTATCAGCACTTTCACTTCGTTTTTATCCTCGGATATGTTCACCCAGACCCTTTTATGACTCATAAAAAATGTAATGTACAGGCCTGCAGCCATAATAAAACAGCCCAGATAAACGATCCATACGCCGGGGTCTTTTCTGACCTGCATGCCGGTATATTCGACTCCCCAGTAATCCATGAATTCTACCCTGTTGCCGTCAGGCAGATCCCATGTCTTCGGATATCTTTTCAGCAGCCATCCGGAGAATTTCTTTTCCCCGGAATCAGAGAATTCTATGGCCACAGCAGGGTTCACCAGCTGGTCGGCATAGGTAAAAGCCCTGCCGGAGGGGTCAATGGAAAGCGCGGGACTGAAATCAACGATTTTGCCTCTGACAGAAGTGCCCGGAATTGCAAAGCTGTCTCCAAGTTTTGCCTGTACCTGCTCAGAATTCCCGTTCTTCGAAATGAGTTTTAATATAAATATGCCGTTTCCCATAGCGTTGGGCACGGGACCGTAGCTTGCCTGATAGAAGGTTATCCCTTCATACACAAGAGGGTCGTTGACCACAATTGACTTCTTCATAACCTCTCTGCCGTTCTTTATCACGGTCAGCCAGCTTCTGTAGGCCTTCGGCATGTCGGAATTCGGATAATAATCGACCTCAAAATTATCGCACCGCAGGGCAAATCCGAGAGGCACCTCGACTCCCCTGTCCTGAAACGCAACAGAAGAGGTCTCACCCTCAGGCAGGTTCAGAAAGGCGTTGAAGCCGAAAAAAATTCCTATGATCGCTCCTGCAAGAATGATCAGGATGCTCAAATGCGTGATATACACTCCAAGCCTTGTGAAATTGCCTTTTTCAGCATAGAACTGCGTTCCCTGTTCTCCTGAAGACTCAAGAGGTTTAAACCCGATATCATTCAGCGCGGAAACTCCGAGTTCTCTGAATTGTGAAGCCTTGCCCTTCAGCGAGACAGCCTTTTTAATGGACATCTTCTCCAAATGCTCGGGGGGCAGGGGCCGAACCTTCTCATTCACCATCTTCAGCACCCTCGGGAGCCTGTCAAAAGAGCAGATGATCAGATTTGCCGCAAACAGAAGCAGCAAGCCTACAAACCACCATGAATGATACATATTCATAAAACCGAGGCTGTCAAGGACAGAATAAATCGTTGGAGCAGAGGACTCTCCGAACATCTTCGCGAGAAGCTTCAGGTTCCTTTCAGGCTCGGCCTGCTGCTCGACAATCGTCCCTACAATGGACGTAAGCGCAATGAGAGAAAAAATGATAATCGCAAGCTTTACAGAGGCGAAGAGATCCCAGACTTTATCTGTAATCGTCTTCTTTTCTTTTTCTTTTTCCATTTGTTAACTCCCCTAAATGAATATATTGTTTATATTATAATTAATATTAAAGACAAAACAAGCAAATCACCCCAGAACCCTGGGCCTGTCTCTTTTCGAATTCACGATGCAGAGAAATCCAAAAGGCTCCTTAAAGGGGTTCAACAATTGGTGAATGGTGTCCGGGGATATGTAAACAGTATCCATGAATTCCATGGTCCGTTTTGTTCTCCCGGTCAATACAACTCCCTTCCCTCTTACGCATATCACCACATGTTCATGCCTGTGCATTTCAAGGCTGCTGTTTCCTTCCGGTGAGATCTCGAAATACCGGACATGGAACTTCGCTGATTCACCCCGGCCGCCGATCAGCACCCTTCTGATAATATTCGACCATTCAGAACCGCTGGCCTTGTAGGGTTCGTCTTTGACGCCGCTCCATCTGAAATTATTCTTATGCTTATAGAAAGCGGTTTTATTGGATTTTTTACCGGGCGCTTTTTTCCCGCCGATCTCACACATCGAACTCTTTGAAGTAAGCTCTTTAGCCATAACCGATAGTCCCTTTCTCTGAATCAGTCAAAAACAATCAAAGCCTTAAGAGAGTTTTTTGACTGCGCCGTCAGTTTGAATGCCTCAGCGGTCTCTTCGACAGGGAACCGGTGAGTCACCAGCTTCTCTGATGAGACAACACCCTTTTCAATGAGCGCGCAGGACTCTCGTGTGTCATCAGGTCCGCAGGAATAGCTCGTAATGATATTGATATCATTGAAGTACAGATAGTTGGGGTCGAGTGTCAGCCTTTCCCCCGGCTTTGCAGGGGTAAAAAAGAGCACCTGCCCGCCGGGCCTCGCGCAGCTTATCCCCTGCAGCATCGCCCCGGCACTGTTGGGCCCGACAATTACCAGTTCAGCCATCTCCCCGGAGGTGATGCGCGACAGCTCTTCGCGAAGATCACGGTCAGCAGCATCGATCACGTCGTCAGCCCCGAAAGCGAGGGCCTTATCGAGCCTGAAACTGACCATGTCAGCCCCGATCACCCTCCCCGCCCCGTACTCCCTTGCCAGCAGCACATTGATCATTCCCATGACGCCGAGGCCGATGACAAGGACTGTATCGCCCTGCTTTATTTTTGCCCTCCTCAAGCCTTTCACTGCGCAGGCAGCAGGCTCAACGAGTGTCCCGTCTTCGAAGCTGAGAGAGTCAGGAAGAACGAATGTGTCGTTCTGGAGGTTAATGGCAGGTATGAGGATATATTCGGAGACTCCTCCCGGAATGATGCGGGAGCTCCTCCATGCGGGGCACTGGACATAATCTCCCCGCATGCAAAATTTACAGGAAAAACAGGGCGCGTGATGATGCGTAAATACCCTGTCACCTTTCCTGAAAGACCTCACCTCATCTCCCACGGCCACTATTTCGCCCGAAGGCTCATGGCCGAGGACGAGAGGCGCCTTCTTCTCGATATACCACGGCATCACATCGCCGGAGCATATGCCGCAGGCCCTGGTCTTGATGAGTGCGTCGCCGGGACCGGGTTCAGGGACCGGACTTTCCTCGATGCGGATATCGTTAAAAGAATAAAGCCTCGCGACCTTCAATGATTGTCAGCATCCATCCTGTGAGCAGATTTTCCATACATTCTTGATAATCAAGACCTCTGACTTTGTAGTATACCAGCAGGGCTTTCACGAGTAAACACGTCCGCACTGACGGATTCCCGGTTTTTTAAACCTTCCCGAGACGGAATTTTCCCTTCACCTGCTTTTTCTTTCATGGATAAAACCAGCGGGGACATGTAAAATAGTAGCAGTCGAAAAAGCGCATGAGAGCAGCCTCAGGGGTTTCCTGCAGAAAGTTCTTGGGATTCTTTTCACAGAAAACAAATTAAGGAAGGTCAATACATTATGAAATTTGAAGATTTTTCACTCAGCAAAGAAACGCTGAAATCAATATCAGTGATGGGATATGAAGAACCGACGCCGATCCAGGTTTCCGCAATACCTATGGTCATGGGAGGTAAGGACATCGTCGGACAGGCCCAGACCGGAACAGGCAAGACCGCGGCTTTTGGAATCCCGATCGTCGAACTGCACAGGAAAGGCAAAAAGCCGTTCGCGATTATCCTTGAACCCACGAGGGAGCTTGCGGTCCAGGTTGCACAGGAACTCAACAAGATAGGCACAAAAAAGAATATCAATGTCCTGCCGGTCTATGGCGGCAAATCCATAGATACCCAGATAAAAGCATTAAAACGAGGTGTGGATGTAGTTGTCGGAACACCCGGCCGCGTCATCGACCATATAAAAAGAAAGACCATATCACTTTCGGATATAAAGATCGTCGTCCTTGACGAGGCTGACGAGATGCTCGACATGGGGTTTGTTGAAGACATTACCACCATCCTTGAATGCACTCCGGCAGAGAGGCAGACGCTCCTGTTTTCCGCAACGATGCCACAG
>JAOUFP010000103.1 GCA_029858145.1 Nitrospirota bacterium
GAAGATGATCGTTATTTTATGTAAATGAAATTTCTAATAAAGGCCTGCATAAGCTGCTCCCTCTCATTTTTTGTGGTTTTGATATCGTTTGTTATTGGACACACTTCTGTGACAGGGGTATGTTCCAACTGTCATACTATGCATAACAGTCAGAACGGCGCTGCAGTGGCTAAAGATGACAGCGGAAGTGTTACCTCTACCCCTCATGACGCATTGCTGATCTACAGCTGTTTAGGCTGCCATACAGCGACCAGCAATACTACCTGGAAAGATCCCTTTACAAAGGCGCCCATTATATTGAACACCGTGGGCACCAATTACGGCTACAACAATGAGGGGCTTTCGGCAGGTAATTTTTATAATGTAGTGTCATCTGATAATACCGGCCACAATGTCCTGGCTGGCAATGATGACGGCACGCTCGGCAATACACCACCCGGCGGGAGTGCTTTAGGAACAAAGATTCAGTGTGCAGGGACCGCCGGCTGCCACGGCAACAGGACCGAATCCAATCAGATAACAGATTTAAAAGGTGCTCATCATACGGTTGACACCACAATTGATGGCAACACAGTCGGCAGGAGCTACCGGTTTCTTAAGGGAATCACCGGGATAGAAGACGATGACTGGGAACAAGAGACAGCTACGAACCACAACTGGTATAAAGGGGCTATCGGCGATAGTGACCCGTCTACGATAAGTTATCTCTGCGCCGAGTGTCACGGCAACTTCCATAGTCAAAGCGGGATCGGAACACAGTCTCCCTGGTTCCGGCATCCAACCGATATCCTTTTGCCTCAGACTGGTGAATATTCAGTGTATGATCCTGCGTCCGGTTATTCTGTTAAAGCCCCTGTTGCATGGACAGACCCTGCAAGCCCCACAAGAGCGACTGCCGTTGTCATGTGTCTTTCCTGCCACAGGGCGCACGCGTCGCCGTATTTCAAGATGGTGAGGTGGGACATAAAGAGCGGAA
Organism: Nitrospirota bacterium; assembly: GCA_029858145.1. Taxonomy (GTDB): domain Bacteria; phylum Nitrospirota; class Thermodesulfovibrionia; order Thermodesulfovibrionales; family UBA6898; genus JAOUFP01. The sequence goes on from JAOUFP010000103.1 coordinate 977, forward strand.
CACTGTCGACAGCGCTGTCGGGATGCAACGTATGCCACACTTCGAAGAATTAGGGATGGATGGAATTTTAATGATATTTTACAGTGGTGAGTAGATACATGCAAAATGTCATGCTCAGACTTGATCGGAGCATCTAATTCCTTGTTCCGGATTTCCGGAGCGAATTTGTCAATCTTGTATAAACAGTACTAATGATTTATATTAAAAAATGGTTCGAATGAAAAAAGAATTGAGAGCAAGGAAGGCGATACTGCTCCTGTTTATCCTGATAATCGGTCTTACTGTTTTCGGGGTAGTATTGTACCCTGAAAAGGCTAGCAGCGGGCCGTTCCTGAATTCGACCCACGGCAATTCATCCTATGGCGTGAACCGCGCGTCAATTTCAGCGTTCGGATACCCGAAAGGCCACTGCACCCACTGCCACGAGCAGCATGCCAGTATCGGGGGAAGTGAGCCGGCTCCAGATTCGACTCCAGACGCCGATAATTTCCTCCTTTTCTGGGACAACTATACGAGCCAGACCGAAAACGTCTGCCTCAAATGTCATGTAAATACGGGCTCGGTGCAAGTTGGAGAAAGTATTACCAATCACAGCTACAGCTTCCGTGCCGGAAGGTTATCGCCTGATTTTCTGAGTCCTGCTGATATTAAGCAAGCCTTCACATATTGTTATTCAGGATGCGGGGATACTACTACCGGTTCCTCTTCATCGCACAACCTCGGGAATATACAGGATTTCATCAAGGTAAGATGGAATTATACCGCCGATTCCAATCCCTGCACCGGCTGCCACAATCCCCATATGGTGATCGGAGATCCTGCAGGCACTGATTATTGGAGTTCTTCAAAGACTGACGGAACACGGGGCTATTCTCCTGTGTCACGACCGAGTCTTCACAGTAAGGTCACCAGCGACTGGGGCCTGTGGGGAGACGTTACAGCAGAAAGGATGGACGTGAAGGCGTCCAGCCTCGGAGGAGCCTATCAGGCGCCTCTTAATGGCAGCAGCACATATGAACCTGACGGGTCGTCGACACAAGATGGCTCCAATCTGACTGATTTTGTGACCTTCTGCACCGACTGCCATGCAAACGACAACATCTCGACGAGCCACAACTTGTTCGACCCGGCGACCGGGAACGTAGGAAGATACACACTTTTCAAAATTGACTGGACAAAGGAGCTGCACGGGCAAGTGGCGGCATTTCAGGGACTTCTTCTGTTGAGTTGTAATCCTGTGCCTTCAGTGTACCTTTTGGCTGATCCCTACGCATGCGGGACAAATTATGTCCTGTCCTGCACAGACTGCCACGAACCGCATGGTTCGCCGAACAACGTCTTAGCAAGGCCACGGGTTAACAACGGCTTTAACGACTGCGTATCATCGCCTCCGGATGTCGTCTGCGATTCAGAGGCAACCAAAGTAAAAGTAACCTATTATGGCACCGCGAACGGCCCTGACGGCAGGGCGAATAAAGAGTGGGTATACCTCTGCGGCAAATGCCATACCTATCTGAACAAGGATTCACAGCACACACATCCAAAAGATGTGGATGGTCTGCCGGGCACGAGCGACTGTTTATATTGTCACCTCGGCGGCGGGAATGATTACCGTAATTGCGGCGAATGCCACTATCATGGAAGTACGTACGGCAAAAGCTTTGATTTCGCTATTGGTGACGATACGCCGTTGTTTTAGATATTTTTTTAAGGAAGGAGTCTGGTTATCGTGGCTAAGATAGTTTCAGTAATACTCACGGTTTTTTTCTGCCTGAGCTTCGGCATGTTAGATTCCTCATATGCCGGAAGACGGGACTACGCGCCAAAAACAGAAGAGGAAAAGGCGCGGATTATGAAAGAGCACATGGAAAAAGTCAAAATGAAGAACCCCGCCAAATATGACGTGATGATAAAAAATGCCGGTGGACCCGTCACAAAGTGTATTGACTGCCACACCGAGGTCGAAGTCAAGAAGAAAAAACCGTGATACATGCTTTTTGGTCACGCTTTCGGTCCTTTTACGCGCCGGCTAAAGCCCGTAAAAGCGCCACAGGTATTAATCATAAAAAAACCTTATAAACCTATAGACAAGTCTTTAGGTTACCTCCTATTTCTAACTATAATTTCTCTTGACAATAAATTCTGCCTATGCTAATCTCACTAAGTTTTTCAGCAAAATCCAAACTTAGAGGGAATTAAGATGCTAGACATTGATAAGTTTTGGCTTTTGGTTTTAACTGCCAACTTCCTCGGCCTCATTTATATCCTGAATGTCATCCTTTTCAGACCATTGCTTAAAGTATTTCATGAAAGAGAAACCACGGTAAAAGGCTCTCTTGATGCGGCGAAGGAGATGGACATGAGGAAGGAAGAGGGCATTGAGCGCATGAACAGAGAGCTCTCCGAAGCCAGAAGCAAGGCAAAAGAGGCTTTTGAGTCGCTCAGAAACGAAGGGCTGGAGGTCCAGAAAAGTCTCCTTTCTGACGCTGAGGCAATCGCATCCGGAATGCTTCAGAAGGCAAGGGAAGAGTTAAAAAGCGAAGGACAAAAGGCCCGGCAGGCCCTCAAAGCTGACGTAGAGAAATTCTCTGATGAAATTGTCAGAAAGCTGGTAAGCGCATGAAAAGAAAAAGCCCGAAAACAACGAAAGTTTCCCTGAGAAGTATCTCACGCCTGTTGTCTTTTGTCTGTCTCCTGCTGCTTGTATTTGCATCGCTTGTCTTTGCGAGCGAGGGCGGAGGAGGTGAGGAGCATGCCTCGGTACTAAAGGCCTATTTGTGGCCGGTCATAAATTTCCTGATTCTTGTAGGGGTCATGGTTTTCTTCCTCAGGAAGATGGATATCAAGGGTTATTTCAAGAAGAGGACAGAGCTTATCGAGCAGTCGCTTCGTGAAGCCCGTGAGGCAAAGGAGCTTGCGCAGAAGGCGCTCGCCCAGGTTGAGGAACGGCTCAAGGTGAAGGACACGGAGATGGAACAGATCATCGCGGGGGCGAAACTTTCAGGAGAAAATGAAAAGGCGCGTCTTATAGAAGAGGGTGACAAATTAAAGACACGCATTCTCGAACAGGCGAAGACCAACATAGACTATGAAGTAAAGAGGGCAAAGGAATCCATAAAAGAGGAAGCGGTAGAAATAGCCATGGAGCTTGCAGAGAAAAAACTGAGAGAAAAACTGTCGAAAGAAGAACAGTTGAAATTACTTGAAGAATCTTTAGCCAAGATCGAGGGTAAAAATTGAAACCAGTAAAAGAAGCCAAGAAATACGCAAAGATGTTTATCGGTATCGTGGGTATTGAAGAGGCCCCAAAGGCATTAGCCGAGCTCTCTTTGGTCGATGCGCTGATGGCAAAGAGCAAAGAGTTCAGAAGCCTCCTGGTGAATCCCGGCTTTTCTGCAGCGGAAAAGGAAAACGGCCTGAAGCAGGTTGCCGCGCGGTTGAGTCTGTCAGACAAGATGCTCAGGTTTGTAAGCCATCTTACACAGACCGGTGTGATCACCGCACTTTCTGATGTGATAAAGGCGGCAACCGTGCTCTACATGGAAAAGAAGAAAAAGGCGAAGGCCACAGTCCTGACTCCGGTGGAGATCAGCGCGAAGCATGAAGAAAGGCTGAAGGCTTCCCTGAAAAAGCTTATTGAGAAGGATGTCGATATAGAGTTTGTCATGGACCCTTCACTCCTTGGCGGTATTCTCGTGAAGGTGGGAAGCACCATGTACGACAGCAGCCTTAAAGGGCAGCTCAGACTGTTAAAAGATGAACTTATAAAGGGGTGATTCAATGGAGATTAAGGTAGACGAAATCAGTGAGCTTTTAAGAAAACAGATAGCAGATTTCGAAAAGAAGGTCGATGTCAGCGAGGTGGGTTCTGTCATATCCGTCGGAGACGGTATCGCGAGGGTCTACGGCCTCGAAAAATGTATGGCATCAGAGCTTCTCGAGTTCCCGAACGGCATTATGGGCATGGCCCTCAACCTCGAGGAGGACACTGTCGGAGCGGTTCTCTTCGGTGAAGACTCCCTTATCCATGAAGGTGACATCGTAAAGCGTACCGGCAGGATTATGTCTGTCCCGGCAGGCGAGGCATTGCGCGGGAGAGTCGTGAACGCCATCGGCCAGCCTATCGACGGCAAAGGGCCGATCAATACGAGTGAAATGCGCATTGTCGACGTCGTAGCTCCCGGCATCATCGAAAGAAAATCCGTCCATGAGCCGCTTCAGACCGGTCTGAAGGCCATCGATGCCATGATCCCCATAGGCAGGGGGCAGAGAGAGCTCATCATCGGCGACCGCCAGACAGGAAAGACAGCGGTAGCCATCGACGCAATCATCAACCAGAGAGGCGGCGACGTCACCTGCATCTACGTTGCGGTTGGACAGAAAATGTCGAATATCGCCCGTGTCATGAAGACCCTTGAAGAAAACGGCGCCATGGAGCATACCATCATCGTTGTGGCAACCGCCAGCGAGCCGGCTCCGCTTCAGTACATCGCTCCCTACACCGGATGCGCCATGGGGGAATATTTCAGGGACAACGGCAAACATGCCTTGATCATATACGATGACCTGAGCAAACAGGCAACGGCCTACAGGCAGCTATCACTGCTCCTCAGGCGTCCTCCAGGCCGTGAGGCGTTTCCGGGCGACGTTTTCTATCTCCATTCAAGACTGCTTGAAAGGTCCGCAAAACTCTCCGATGAGCTCGGTGCCGGTTCATTGACTGCCCTCCCGATCATCGAGACGCAGGCGGGTGACGTTTCCGGATACATTCCGACGAACGTTATTTCGATTACAGACGGTCAGATATATCTCGAGCCCGAGCTTTTTTATGCCGGTGTGAGGCCTGCCGTTAACGTCGGTCTCTCTGTCAGCCGGGTCGGCGGCGCTGCCCAGACCAAGGCGATGAAGCAGGTTGCCGGTACCCTCAGGCTGGACCTCGCGCAGTTCAGGGAACTGGCGGCATTCGCGCAGTTCGGCAGCGATCTGGACAAATCAACAATGGCGCAGATTGAAAGAGGAAAGAGGATGGTCGAACTCCTCAAGCAGGACCAGTATGTCCCGATGTCGCTTGTCGAGCAGGTCTCGGTGCTCTTTGCGGCCACCCAGGGATTTCTTGACGATATCCCGGTCGAAGCAGTGAAGAAGTTTGAGTCGGAATTCATCCGTTTCATGAAAGACCGCAAGGCAGATGTCATGAAGGAGCTGGGTGACAAGAAGGCGATTGATGACGAGCTTAAGCCGAAGATGATCGCAGCGCTTGAGGAATTCAAGAAGACCTTTCAGGCATAATCCATTTTGAGATAAAGGAATAAAATGGCGACATTAAGAGATATAAAGAGAAGAATAAAAGCCGTACAGAGTACGAGCAAAATCACGAAGGCTATGAAAATGGTATCCGCTGCGAAGTTCAGAAGGGCCCAGCAGAGGATGTTCGAACTCAGGCCCTATGCTGAACGGATGAGCACTATTCTCTCAAGTCTTGCAGGCGGCGCGGAAGGAGAGACGCATCCGCTCCTTGCGGTTCGGCCCCGGAAAAATATCGAGGTTCTTGTCATTACGAGCGACCGGGGACTATGCAGCGCCTTCAATACAAACATCCTGAAGGCTGCCACCAGGCATATCGGCGCGCTGAAGAACGATGGCTACGAAGTGATGATCAGTTGTGTCGGAAGAAAGGCTAGGGATTATTTCAGACGGCGAAGTGTGGAGCTGAAAAACTCCTGGACGGGGATTTCCGGCAAGATCTCGTATTCAAACGCGCAGGAGATCGCCGCAAACATCATTGAAAAGTATACCGATGAAGCCGTTGACGAAGTCATCGTCGTCTACAACGAGTTCAAATCGGTGATCGCCCAGAAGGTGGTCATTACGAGACTGCTACCGCTGGCGCCGATCGAGGCTTCTGAAGAGACGCTGCCGGTCTATAATTTCATCTACGAGCCTTCGAAACAGGAGATATTCAGCAGGCTTGTTCCAAAGAACGTCGAGATACAGATATTCAGGGCGCTGCTTGAATCACAGGCCTCTGAAGAGGCGGCGAGAATGACCGCGATGGAGAACGCGACCAAGAGCGCGAACGAAATGATAACGAAACTCTCTCTCCAGTATAACAAGGCCAGACAAGCCACGATCACCAAGGAACTTATGGACATCGTCGGCGGAGTCGAGGCCCTTAAAGGATAACAGGGAAAAGGAAGGACAAATGAAAATACATTCGGGGGTTAACCAATGAGTATGATAGGAAAGATCTCGCAGGTTATCGGTGCAGTTGTGGACGTTGAGTTTGAGGAGAAGATGCCGGATATTCTCAATGCTTTGAAAATAGAACAGAAAGGCGATAAAGAGAAGGGCACTCTTGATTTCGATATCACACTCGAAGTCGCTGCTCACCTTGGTGACAATAAGGTCAGGACTGTTGCGATGCAGGCGACTGACGGTCTCGTCAGAGGGATGCCGGTCACGGATACGGGACTGCCGATCACCGTCCCTGTCGGCCCCGGAGCCCTTGGAAGGATTCTGAATGTTGTCGGCGATCCTGTTGACAAGCTGGGTCCTGTAAAATCCGAAAAGAGACTGCCTATCCACAGACCTGCCCCTGATTTTGCCTCACAGGAACCGGTTACCCAGGTGTTCGAGACCGGCGTTAAGGTCTTTGACCTCCTTGTCCCCTTTGTCCGCGGCGGCAAGATGGGCATGTTCGGCGGCGCCGGCGTCGGCAAGACCGTTGTTATCATGGAGATGATCCATAATATCGCCATGAAGCACGGCGGCGTCTCGGTCTTCGCTGGTGTCGGAGAGAGAACGAGAGAAGGGAATGACCTCTACGGCGAGATGAAGCACTCGGGCGTTCTCGAGAAGGTTTCGCTCATCTACGGTCAGATGAACGAGCCGCCTGGAGCAAGGGCGAGAGTTGCGCTTACCGCGCTTACTGCGGCCGAATACTTCAGGGACGAGGGACAGGACGTTCTTATCTTTATCGATAACATCTTCAGATATACACTCGCAGGCGCGGAACTCTCCGCACTGCTCGGCAGAATGCCTTCTGCCGTCGGATACCAGCCTACGCTCGGTACTGACATGGGTATTCTCCAGGAGAGAATCACGACGACGAAGAAGGGCGCTATCACCTCCATGCAGGCCATCTACGTCCCTGCGGACG
>JAOUFP010000104.1 GCA_029858145.1 Nitrospirota bacterium
AGGCGCATAGCGTAAAAAAAACAGAGAAAGCGAAGAACGGAGAGCTATGAGCTATGAGCCATGAACTGGGAACAGAGAGCAGGGAGCAGATAGAAAAAGACTCGTTGCTCGTTGCTCGTTGCTCGTTGCTCAATTTATTCCCCTTTCCCCGTATGGCATATCATGCAGCCGCCCCTGTCTTCCTCGCCGGCGTAGAGGGAATCATAATCCCATCGCAGGCTGTAGTTGTAAGGACTTCCGTGCGCAAAATGACAGGAAAGGCACATCACCATGTCTTTTCCCGGCTTCACCGACTCGCCGAGGTCTCCTGCCTCGCTGAAATTCTCCCGGGCGACAGGGGCCTCTGTGCTGAAGACTCTTATATCAGGCCTCTCAGGAGGGGGCATTATATCAGGATTGTAGAAGAGATACTCTCCCCGTTTGGGGAGCACGTTGTCTGTGGGATGCCGCAGCCAAGGGTTCTCCTTACCGGTGTTCTCTTTGCCGTGATAATCGCCATGGCAGTTCGCGCAGAGTCTGTTCATCGTAACGGAGTACTCGTTATGCTTCCTTGCCGTCCTGTCATGATCCCACCAGGGGTCTTCGATGCCGAGAACGCCCTTTACTTTTTTCGTCATCCTGAGGTAGCGGTAGCTTTTTGCGGTTGTGCTGCCGTCCACAGGCGTATCCTCCGCGTGATGAGTCCCCACAATCGATTGAAAAGGGTCCTCTATGTTCCGGTCGCCGTGGCAGCCGTTGGAGCCCGAGCAGGCCAGCGGCTTCTGCGGATTGTAGCCGATGACGGAAGGGTCGGTCCTCCTGTCGTATCCCGGAGGCAGCCCCTTGTTCTTTGCATCCGGAGAAGAAATGCCGTCGATATTGTGCCCTTTTCTGTCACCGAAGTCCTTCGCATTGAAATGGAAATTACCGCCCGCCAGGAGAACTTTGGGTGATGCTGCGTTAAATACCACAGGGACGGTTGCCCCGCCGAGGGTCTTTAAGGTATCTCTGTCAGAGTTTGAATGGCAGTTTATACAGATTTTGTTTTGCAGGACATACCTCTGCGGTTTGCCAGGCTCAGCAGGCTCCATCATGCCTGGATAGCTGGCGTGACAGATCTCGCATTCCCCGGCTACAACAGCCCGGCAGATGACAGGAGACTGAAATATATTAAAAATACAGCAGAATATCGTTAATAAAAATAAAAATACGTTATTTTTCATGCACCAGTTAATATGGCAATCATATTCTAAACTCAGCAATCGGCAAAAATCATACATCTATTTATATTAAAAGCATAAAAAATACCGGTTTTCAAATTCAAACGCCCCGTCCAAGGGGCGGTCACTTGCTCAGCGGGCAAGGAACATTACTTTACAGTATAGCCTGCTTTCATATCCGCCTCAAGGGGGTACAATCACCATGCGCCCCCTTGAGGCAGACACTTAAGAGAACGCAGCAGGAACCTGCGGGAAATATCCCCGCGCGGCTCATCTCTTCTTCGGTTCCCTCGAATAGTTGTGGCACGACGGACAAAGCTCGGAAGGCTTCTTGGCAGGGTATCTGAAGAACAGCATGTAATCGGAGCTGTGATGGCTGTGGCAGCTTGCGCACGTGAGCTGTCTGTCCTTTGCCTTCGGGTCGACCCTGTCCTTGAGCGGATGGCTCGCCTGGGTGACACCGGCTATGACATGGAGTTCCTTCGCGACCTTCGGGTGGCATTCGAGGCAGAGATCATTTATCGTTGTGTTCAGCATCGCCGGCCTGCGGGACGAATGAGGCTCATGACATACAACGCACAAACCTGCCGAGACAACAGGATGGACGTTCTTGTAGGTAAAGAGCGTCATGTCGTGACATTTGTAGCAGAGATCCGGAATCTTCGCGCGAAGCAGCCTCTTGAAATCCGCCTGATGGGGCTGATGGCAGTTCATGCACATCCCTCCGGCAACCGGCGGATGCTTGAACTCAAGCCCCATGATCTTGTTTTCACTGTGGCATCTGAAGCAGACGCCCGGGATCTGGTCACGGAGCAGCTTTTCTCCCTTGCCTGCATGGGGGTCATGGCACAATACGCACTGGCCGTTGTCGACTGGGCCGTGGACCCTGTACTTCCCGGTAAAGAGCGTTTTGTCGTGGCACATGAAGCAGAGATCAGGCGCAGGCGCGAGCAGCAGTTTGTTCGCCTCGCCGCTGTGAGGATTATGACATGAAGTGCACATTCCGCCGGCGACAGGCGGATGGACCGAATGGTTTTCGAACATGGTCTTGCCGTGGCAGCTGTAGCAGAGGTCGGGCATCGGCAGGAGAAGAAGGCTCGGGTTGTCTGAATTGTGCACGTCGTGGCAGGCGAGGCAGCGGCCTTCTGCAACCGGCGGGTGCTTGACCGAATGCGTGAATTTTTTCTTGTCGTGGCAGGTAAAGCAGAGGTCAGTGCCGGTCGCGAAAAGAAACTTCCGCGGCTTCGCTTCATATTCGTGAGGCTGGGTATGGCAGGCCACGCAGCCGCCGGTCTTGATGACCGGATGGAGGTTCTTGCCCTGGAATTTGAGCTTGTGGCAAATAGCGCAGTCCGGATACTGTTTGGCCTCGGGACTGAGGGAAAAGAAAAACAGGAACACCGGTATGCAAATACATAATATAAATTTATATAAACGCTTCGGTTGAGAATTATTTCTATCCGGGACACGTTGCATGAAATTAAGATAAAGTATCAAATCTTCTTCTGTCAACATACAATTATAAACATATTTATTTTTATAGGTATATGCAGGGTCTATTCGCACCTCAGTCGCTGAAGCAGGATGCATCCCCCTCATTGCCGGGTGATGGCTTGACGCGTCAGGAAATAAACTCTCTGGTGGGGTTATACTGCGTGAAAATTGTAAACGTTCAGGTGCTGCAGAAGCCCCTATTCTTTTGCTTCCTTGTCCCTTTCGAGCATCTCTCTCAGGATTGCGATCTCCTGCGAGAGGGTCTTGCTCCTGTCCGACAGCCTGGAGATTACCGTTGAAAAGTGTATATTGATTATGATAAGGAAAAAAAAGGCGAGCAGAAAGATAAGAGAAGGAGGGTACTGTATCCCTATCAGACCGGATACATAGTGGAGCGTCTTCCGTGAAACCGAGAACCAGAGCATCACGAGGGAGGAAAAGAGCCACAAAAGGGAATACTTTTCCTTGAGCCTGTTTCTCCTGATCAGTTCGATCACAGAGACAAAAATAAGGATGTTCACTATTGTTGCCGTTACCAGTATCAGATCCATAGCATCACCTCCCCGGCACTTCTTTTATCATATCGATCATGATCGCAAGAAGGACCTTAACCATATAATACAAGCCTCTCAAAAGCGTTATGGAAGATGTCCCTATCAGGCGCTTTTCCATAAGGACCGGCACCTCACTTAACCTTAAGCCGGCCTTATGAAGGAGCACAAGCGACTCCGGCTCAGGATAATCATCTGGGTAGAAATGACTGAAGAAACGGATCACCGTGCGGTTAACCGCCCTGAAACCTGATGTAGGATCGGTTATTTTTTGGCCGACCAGAAATGATATGGAGCGGGAGAGTATTCTGATAGCGATAAGCCGCGCGACCTCTGCCTCATAAGCTCCCCTGCTTAAGAACCGTGAACCTACGCATATATCCGCATCACCTTTTTCTATTGGCTTTAAGAGATTTTTCACCTGGTCTGCCCTGTGCTGGCCGTCCCCGTCGAACTGGACGGCGATATCATACCCGTTCCTCTCCGCGTAATGGTACCCCGCCTGAACCGCAGCTCCGATGCCGAGGTTGAAGGGAAGCGTGATAACGGTCACCCCGAGACTTTGTGCGGTTTTCCCTGTTGCATCTGCTGAACCGTCATCGATGACAAGGATGTCCGTCTCCGGACAATGCTCCCGGATGTCTTCGATGACACCGCCGATGCTCTGCTCTTCATTGTAAGCGGGGATGATGAGCAGTGTCTTCACATCAGTCCTTGAGCGCGAGTTCCCTTGCGCCGATGCCGAATCTCCTGAACCATAATGAAATCTCCCTTTTGCTGACTTTTTTTGCTGCCATTATACGTTTCCGTTTTCTTACCATATTACTAAACTTCCTGAATGCTGACAAATACGCCCTGAGAAGAATGAACACGCTCGCTAACCCCGAGCCCGACCGGACGAGCCGGCTTCCCGCCCCTTTTCCTGTCGCAATGCCATAACCCTGCATGATATAACGAAGCATTGTATAGAAAAGGCTCTCAGCAGCCATCCCCAAAGGAAAGCATTTTATGACGACCCATATCCTGTTTCTCTCAACAAGATATGCCTTCAGGGGGGAGTAGGGTTCGGTGGTGGCAGAGTATTTGTGATAGACAACCGCGTCAGGCACATAAAGGCACTTCCAGCCCGCCATCCTTGCCCGCAGCCCGATATCCACATCATCTACATAAAGAAAGAAGTCCTCGTCAAAGAGCCCGATTTCGTCAAGCATCTCCCTGCGGTAAAGTCCGGCGCAGCCGCTCGGGAAAAAGACCTCTTCTTCAAGCGCGTACTGACCGGCATCCTTTTCGAGTCTTCCCCTGCCGCGTGCTATCCCGTCCCTGTAGATGAGCAGGCCCGTATTGTCGATAATCTCAGGATGGTAGTAGTTGAGTATCTTCGAGGCGCACATCCCGATAGCCCTGTCTTTTTCCGCAGCCGCATGAAGCCTGTCAAGCCAGCGGGCATCGACCCTTGTATCGTTGTTGAGGAGAGCGACGTATTTGCCCTTGGAGGATATGATCCCGGTATTGTTTCCGCCTCCGTAGCCCAGGTTTTCACTGTTCACAATAACTTTCACTTCCGGATAGTTATCAGTTACGAAGACAACAGACTCGTCTGATGAGGCATTGTCGACAAAGATGACCTCGAAATCCCTGAAGGTCTGCAGGCGCAGGGAATCGAGGCAATCCGTGAGCAGACGCACTCCGTTGTAGTTGACAATGACAACGGAAATTTCCGGTCCTTCGTTCACCTTCCCCCCACGCTTCTTAAGTCGTAAATAAATCTGTATTCGTCATTTGGCTGAGCTGCGTCCCGGCCCGGACTCCCTCTTGCGCTTGGAATGGTGATTGGTTCAGGCTCATTCCGCGCGAGTTGTCTGCATAATTCATTATTTGCGCCGCTGTCCTATAATACCTGAAAACTGAAATGAAAGAAAAAGCATGAAAAAAAGAGGAGGAGTGTGTTTCAGCCGCCGGGACATTCCCGGGAACACGCTGGATTAACCTTTTTTTCTTCAGCTCCCATAAAAATCAAGACGCGCAAGGCTTTTCCCGAAGAGAACATACGCAAGCAATTTCATGTAGAGGAGCAAGCTGCAGGGGAAAAGGAAAAAAGTGCCTGCCGGGACCTTCAGGCCCTCCTGTACCATGCCGATACGGGACTGAATCAGAAGGTTGTTTTTCTGCTTCGATGAGAGGCGCATGTCAAAATCAGAAAGGACCTTTTCCGCGACCAGCCGTCTGAACCTTCCATGCCTTTTCCGGTCAGCGGTCTTATTTGCGCCGTGGGAATGGACTATGGCAGACGTGACATCAGGAAAGATCTTCATCTTTTCAAAGACGCGTGGATTCTGTATCCAGAAGAGCCAGTCCTCGAGATAGAGAAACGACGGGTCAAAGAGTGAGTCGAGGAATTCTCTCCTAAAGATAAGATTCGAGGGTTGGAAGGCGTTGCGGGCCGTAAAGACGTCGACAAAATTCCGGTGGCCGAGAAGAACTGGGCGGAGCATACCACGTCTCCTCATGTTTTTACAGAACCTTACGCTAAAGGCCAGACATGAAGCATCTGCATGTTGTTCGATAAAAGGAACAGGGTCGAAGGCGAGCTCATCGTCGGCATCGAGAAAGAATATCCATTCACCGCGTGCCCTCATCAGGCCGGTGTTGCGGGCAACACTCGTCCCCATGTTTTTCTGACGGACCAGCACAACCTGAAGCAATGGCAATTCACCCTCCCATGACATGACAATCTCAACGCTCCTGTCAGTCGATCCGTCATCTATTATTATTACCTCCGCTGACTGCCTTGACTTTGCGGATAAACTCTTCAAAGATTCCAGAGTCCGCCCGATGGTCTTTTCGGAGTTAAAAACAGGGATGATAATACTCAAGGTCTTATTCATTCCAGGTATCCCGTCACCAGTTCAAGCCTTTTTGCCCAGCTGTTTTCCCGGGCGAACCGCACAAACCCCTCCTTCTGTTCAGGGGAAGTCACAAGGGCATTCCGGAGCAGGTGCGCAAATTCTTCTTTCGTATCAGCAAGGAAGGCGGGGGATGAGATCTCTTCGAGCGCCTTCCACCTGGTAGATACCACAGGCAGGCCGCAGGCCATGTACTCGTACAACTTTATCGGGTTCACCGCTTCAATAAACGGCAATTTCTTAAAAGGGATCATGCCTGCCTGGGAATGTTTCAGATAGGAGGGGATGTCCGGATACGAACGTTTACCAAGGAGAAAGACGTTGGGGAGTCTTTCAAGGGCCGGAAAGGAACCCTTCGCGTATTTGCCGATAATCACGAACGACACATCCGGAAGCCGGGCGGCCGAATACGCGACCCATTCCTCGCTGAACCAGTGCTCAATGCTTCCCACATACGTCACCCGAGGGCAAGGGATGGACGCAAGCTCCGCGGGGATGCCGGATCTGTCTTCGGCAAAGCGGCCGAAGTCAACCCCGTTGGGAAGGAGAAGCGTTTTTTTTGCTCCGAAACCGGCAGCCTTATCCACAAGTTCCCGTGCCGTGGCCACGACAAGGTCGACCTTTTTTATCAATCGCCTTTCTGCTTCCATGATATTCGGACCGAGCTCCGGAAAGCCTGAAAGCTCGTCAGCGATCCTGAGCACAGACTTCCTGTGGGGGATGACGTCGAGGAGGTAACCAAACAACGGGCTGTCCAACCATATTGTATCGACCTCTCCAAACCCCGTTCCCCTCAATTTCCTCTTCAGCGGAGGAAACAGAAACCTTCCGGCATGCTCGATCGCCCAATACCTGTTGAAAGGGCACATGTTCGCGATCGGGATGAGCCCGAAGGGCACATATGTCCAGATATCTCCAAACTGTTCTCCCCCCCTCGCCCACGAACGCCATCTCTCAGGGAGAAGCACTTTTGCCCTTTGGGAAGAAAAAAGGTGATACAGAACATGAAAAGGGGAAATGGGGGTTGAGACATACGCCACCTCCCACCCCTTGTCAGCAAAGCATTTCGCATACTGATGACTGCCGACCTTATACGGAGCGTCCCACAGATGGGGCGTCGCAAGGAGGACCTTTTTCCTATCCATGGATTCTCCTTATATCTGTTATTAATTCTCCATGGAAAATCACCTTTATCGCTTGAGACCTTTCTTTGTTGCCGTACTGATGAGAATAGAAATACTCAGATAAAGTGATCCCGTCCGACCCATGAAATTGCACATGAATCTTATCAGAAAGCATGATGCTCTCCCCCGTACGAGCCGTTTTCCTGTCCGGATGAAGATGAAAAATGGCAACACCGGAAGATGCCCGGGGCCCCTGAAGCCGATCTTTGATCCGGATAGTTCCATCTCCTTTCTGAAAACTGATTTCACGTTTGTGCGTTATCCCTTTCGCATGAAATCCACGGTGCTCACCCATAAAACTGACATTATCACCCGTGCAATCCCATGCCATTGCCCCGGCCCCTGCATCATCAACAAGGCTGAAAAGCCCGCTGTACCCACAAGGTATGCGGTTCTGCTCCATTCCCTCGATCAAGACCGTGTTATGATACGCAGTAGACCTGAAGAGATTTCTCATGTCCGGTTCCGGAGTATATACATAAGTGCCGGGATCAATAATTATGTCTTCGCCGTCAAGGCAGAGCTCAAATGAAAGCTTATCGTTATGCGCATGGCCGCCATTCCCCTTCTGACCGTTGGGTCCGCAGGAGACGAGCAGATAATCCCGGTTATTCCTCATGACATGCCAGCCTGCATCTGAAAAAGACCTGCTCGTCAGATTTTCAAGGGCATTCTCTTCCTGCCCCTGCCAGAGCCCGTAACCCTTTTCACCGAAAACCCAGAGTGCCTCCTCAGAGAAACCGAATTCCCTGACCTTGAACTTTGACTCCTTAAAGAATATCGCGCCGAGCGTC
>JAOUFP010000105.1 GCA_029858145.1 Nitrospirota bacterium
CTTGTGGCAATATATCGAGCCGAGGGGGGAAAACAGGGCCACGGAACTGTCTCCAAAGCTCCTCTACAGGAATAAACCGAGGGATAACCGCGATTACAGACTGATCCTCTGGCATGATAAGAATCCCGGAACACTGGCCTTCAATCCTTCCGTCGCGGCAAAGACCTGCGGGAAATGCCATGCGGAGATCGTCAAAAGCTTTTCGGAAAGCTCCATGGGCGGCGGCAGGGGCGCTCATACGCAGAGCCAGTATGTGTGGTGGACAGGACCGAACGGTCCCCAGAGTTGCGGTCTCTGGCTTGGCCGGCTCTCGGAGCCGGATCACGATGCGTTCACCGATGAAAACATCCTCTCCTTTAACCGGCATTCCGCGATGCCCATCCGGAGAGATACAGCCTACAATCTGCAAAGGAACTGCAACCAATGCCATGTGGGATGTCTTGATTGTCATTACCGGCCAAAGAAAAAAGACGGTCAGGACTCCTCCCGGGGGTCTCACACCTTTGTAAAAAAGCCGGAACCGCTCGCCTGCTATGGCGGGGGAAGGGCCTACAGCTGCCACGCGGGGCCGCTCGAGAGAAGGCGGGGTGACGGCTACCTGAGGGGAGAGTTCACTCAGGCCACCCCGGAAGGACAGACTATCCTGAACGATGCAGAGGACATCCATATGCGGAAAGGTCTCCTCTGCACAGATTGCCATGAACACAACAGGGAATCGGGCAGCCACGGTGATCTCCGGAGAAGTGCCGACTGCTCAAAATGCCATGAGAAAATCGTCCGTAACCACCGGCAGGGTCTGCACAAACAGGTTGACTGCGCCTCCTGCCATACAGCACTTATTGGCGGATATGCCTTTAATTTCTGGACGGCAGCAGGCCCGGAGGGAAAGGAAAATCCCCTTACCAGGATACAGGATTACTACACAGACGCGGTACCTCCGCTTCTGATAAAAAATCCTGACGGCACATGGATCCCTGTTCATGTAGTCCCCCATACCTCGGGAAACATAAAATCCGGAGAAGTAACGATATCAGAAAGGCTCATCTTCAGAAATAAACCTGACTCTCAGATTGAGAGACGCTATCTGTCCAATGATTCCTATGCGATAACCGGGATCGCAAAAAATCTTGACGATAAAGACCATGACACGCTGATCTGGCTCAACCTCGATAGGGTCGCGCATGCGACAGGCAAATCCAGAAGCTGCGAAAGCTGCCATGCGTCCAGGGCGCAGACAATCACCGTTCCCTTCACCGGAGGCTCTTACAAGGATGTTGAGGTCGGCGGGTATACGATCGTTGCAGACGGGAAGGGGCTGCGGATCACTGGTTTTAAAGGCTCAGGAGGACCTCCCCCGAAAGGGCTCATCCCCTTTTTGCACAAATGGGACTTAAAGGGCGACTTCGCCCTCCCCGGGCTTAAATACAGAGAACGCTACAATAAAATAAAAACCCTCTATGAAAAAGGTGACTTCTTGCATTAATATAGCTTTCGTCGCATGACGAGGGGGCCTTGTGAAACAAAAAGAAGTGGCATCTCAATTGCTACTGATTTAAGAAAATGCTCGAATCACTATCGCAAAAAAAACATATTGTTTCATTGACAATAGTTGCCTGCCTGTCGCTGCTGTCACATGTATCTCTCCTTTCAGCGGCGGAAATCGTCGCATTGAAAACTTCCGACATAAAGCCTTACAGCGAGGCTGTCGAGGGGTTCATAAGCACCTGCAACTGCACTGTCACAGAGCTGAACCTTCAAGATATGGACAGGAAGGATATTAAAGAGAACATCCTCAGATTGAAACCTGACGCGGTCCTCGCCATCGGAACAGACGCCCTGAACCGCGTTTTAACCCTGAGCGGACTGCCCGTATTCTACACCATGGCATCCCCCCCCGACCCCGGGAGTGCCGGTCCCGGGAAAAATATCTTCGGTGTCAGCATGGACATCCGGCCCGAAACATACCTGATCACAATGGCAAGACTTTTGCCGGACGTAAAAAGGATAGGACTTATATACAACAGGCAGAACACAGGCCAATTTGTAAAAGACGCGCTGGCAGTTTCCCGCTTCACGCGGTTCGAGATCATCGCGCTGGAAAACTCCGTTCCCGGCCGGGCACCTGCGCTCATTGAGTCCCTGAAAGGGAAAATAGATGTATTCTGGATTCTGCCTGACTCATCCGTGATAACATCCGGAACGATCGAGACCATACTCCTCTTTTCATTTCAGAATCATGTTCCCGTTGTCTCGTACACAAAAAAACATGTAAAAATGGGTGCTGTAGCGTCGCTCACTGTCTCACCCTTTGATCTCGGCGCACAGGCAGGAGAACTTGCGGCGATAAAATTGCGAAATGACCTTTTGGAAGTACCTGCACTGTCCCGTCCGCAAAAAATTGCCCTTTCGGTCAACAAAAAAATAGCGGAGAAATTGGGTGTCCGGCTTTCTGACGCGGCGCTCAGGGATGCCGGGGAGGTTTACTGAGGTGAACATTCTCCGCTACACGATAAAACTGAGGGACTTCAGGGAAAGCTTCGGATTCAAGATCTTCACCTCTTTTCTCGCTGTTATTTTTATCGTTTTATCCGTTTTTTCAATCCTCCATATTTACCGGGAAAGCACTACTCTCACGGAAAATCTCGCCAAAAAAGGGAAAATGATAGCCGGCTTTCTTGCAAGCAGCTCCAAAACAGGCATATTTGCGGAAAACACAGAGGCGCTGAAAAATATCGCGCAGGGCGTCATGAATGAGGATGACGTTTTAGCGGTTTCCTTCTATTCCGCTGATTGGAGAGTCCTCTACAAGACCCGGAAAGAGGCTTTTAACGGCACCAGCGAAGATTCCTATCGGAACATGGCAGGCGAATTGCGCAAGCCGGATTCATTCAAACTGATCGAGACTCCTGTTGCCATCGAGTATCTGACTCCGGTGACCATAGAGATATTCTCCCGTCCGGTTGAGTCCCTGTATTTCGAAGATTACGTTGCTTCCCCGATAGAGACAATCATCGGCTATGTGCACGTCATACTGGACAAGAGAGCGCTGGCAGCTGAAACAAGGTCAATCTTTCTGAGAATTTCGATGCTGCTATTCGCTCTTTCCCTCTCGGGAATTTTTATTATTTATATCGCGACGAGAAAGGTCACCAAGCCTCTGATGAAACTCACTGAAAACGTCAGGATGCTCGGCATCGAAGGGAGCACCGAAAAGATTGTCTTCAAATCGAATGACGAAATCGGGAAGCTCGCGGCAGCCTTTAATAAAATGGCCGAGGATCTGCGAAAGCGCGAAGAAGAAAAGAAGGAGCTTGAAGAGCAGCTTCTTCAGGGGAAAAAGATGGAGGCCCTGGGGACCCTGTCACGGGGCATCGCGCATGACTTCAACAACATCCTTTCCACTATCCAGGGGGCCTCATTCATCCTGCAGAAAAAAATGGATGATAACAGTCCCCTGCAGCAATACGTAAAAAAAATCAATACTTCGCTCACCAGGGCGCAGAACCTCATTCAAAGCCTCCTTTCGTTCAGCAGAGGCCAGGTCGCAGACCCTGTGCCGTGTAATCTCAACGAAGTCATAACAAAGCTCATCCCCTTTTGCGAAACCTTTTCGGACGATCATATACAATGCATTTTTTCGCTTTCAGACAGTGATCTTGTCGTACGCTGCGACCAGACACAGATAGAGCAGGTGCTGCTGAACCTCATCTCAAACGCGTGCCACGCAATGCCCGGGGGAGGCGTTTTGTCGGTAGCAACAACCTCTGTGGCGATACAGTCTCTCAGGGGAGAAGGACAGCCGAACCTGATGCCCGGCAGGTACGCCCGCATCAGCGTGACCGATACGGGAACAGGAATAAGAGAGGATATAAGGGAACACATATTCGAGCCCTTTTTCACGACGAAGGAAGTGGGGAAAGGCATAGGCCTCGGACTTTCCATCGCGTACGGGATAATTGCGTACTGCAACGGGCTGATCGAAGTCTCCTCGCACCCCGGGGAAGGGACCACATTTCATGTCTACCTTCCTGCAAGTGAAAAAGAAAACTGCAGCGGCGGCGTAACAGAATGATCCGGAAACACGCCGTTCCCTCAGTTTTTTATTTTATTATATATTCTGCATTTTGGTATGATTGACTATGGCGGACCAGGGGAAAATACTCATCATCGATGATGACAATGATTTGCGTTCTGTTCTGAAGGATGTGCTTTCAGACGAAGGCTTTTCGGTCTCGGAGGCTTCCAACGGCACCCTCGGCATGCACATCTTCAGCGATAATCCTCCTCACGCTGTACTTCTCGATCTGAAGATGCCGCACATGAACGGCATCGACACGTTGTCTGAACTTAAACAGATAAACCCGAAGATCCCGGTGATCATCCTGACAGCTTACGGAGACATCCCGACTGCCGTAGAGGCGATGAGACTCGGAGCGTATGATTTTACTACAAAACCTCCGGAGTTCGACAGGCTCATACTGCTTATCAGGAGGGCAATCGAACTCTACCGGCTTGAGACCGACATGGCGATTGTCAAACATACCCTGGAATTGTCCTGTGAGAACCTTCTCGGCAGAAGCAACGCCATGAAAAAAGCCATAGAAGTAATAAAGCAGGCTGCTCAGACCGACTTGTCGGTGATCATCCAGGGGGAGACGGGAACAGGGAAGAGCTTCGTGGCTGAAGCCCTGCACAACTTGAGCAACAGGGCTGGCAAACCTTTTGTGAGGGTCGATATCGGCTTAATCCCCGACTCGCTTGTCGAGAGCGAGCTTTTCGGATATAAGAAGGGGGCCTTCACCAGCGCAGCCGGCAGCAAGGCCGGTTTTTTCGAGGCGGCGAACAGCGGCTCAATCTTCATAGACGAAATTGAAAACATGTCCCAGATCACGCAGAGCAAGCTTCTCACCGTCATTGAGAGAAAACAGGTCTATCCGATCGGGAGTGTTTCCCCTGTCACCGTAGATATAAGGGTTATCGCTGCCACAAACAAAGACGTGCGGCAAAGCGTCGCGAAAAAAGAATTCAGGGAAGACCTCTTTTACCGCCTCGGGGAATTCATTATTACGATCCCGCCGCTCAGGGAAAGGCCTGAGGACGTCTCTTTCTTTGCCCAGAAATTCCTGCTGGAGGCCTGCGCGGAGATGAAGAAACAGGTCAGGGGAATAGGCGAAGATGCCATCGCGAGCCTGACTGCTTATTCCTGGCCCGGCAATCTGAGAGAGCTGAAAAATGTCATCAGAAGGGCCGTTCTTTTCTCCTCCCATGATACCCTCGAAAAGGACTTCCTGGAATCGCTCATCAATGAGACCTACAGCACCCCTGATACGACTTTCACGTCCCTTAAAAATGAAATCAGGGATCTCGAAAAAAAGAGAATTACCGAAGCCATTGCAAAGACAGGGGGGAATAAAACCAAGGCAGCGGAACTGCTCCAGATAAGCTACAAGAGCTTCTGCGAGAAGCTCAAAGAATACAAAATAGAGTAACCGCCTCACCGTATAGACCCGGCATATAATTACCTGGGGGTGCCGGCTTATCCTGTTCGATTGCCGCTTTACTGGGAAAACTTTACCTACTTGATAGGTAAAGTTTTCCTAATCTGAAGCCTTCCAGGACAAAACAGCGAAGTATTCATAAACAATGCGCTTTTTTATTTATGGCATGCTATTTGCTGTGTAAATGATATGTTTTTGAGCGTTCCTGACAGGCAACAGTCTGACTTGGATTGAAAGCCTGGCGGATCCTCACCGGTTAGGGCGATTGGAGGGATATGAACTTTCCGGCACATCACATAAACAGGACAAAGGCACCTGAAGTTCAAAAAACATTCACTAACAAAGACTTCTCGTTCCTGAGGCCGCTCGCTGAATCTGTCATACTCCAGGCCATGGAAGATCTCCTGAATCATCGCGGCACGGATGAAAGCATCGGCTTCTTTCAGGGCGATGGCTTCAGACTGTACGCGCATATCGCAGGAATGAGCCGGCATGAAAAAAACATATTATTGAACCTCATGATAAAAAACTTGCGGCAGCAAAGGCCCCTCCGTTCTGAAAAAGTGAAACAGACGCCCTGTCAGGGGGAAGAGATTTGAATTCAAGATGACCGCAACAAATGCGAAAGGACGTATCCTCGTCATGGATGATGAGGACCTGATATGCAGAATGCTCTTTCACGCCTTGAGCACCTCGGGCTACAAGGTCTTTCTGAGCAAGCACGGAGGTGAGGCGATCGAGCTTTTCGAACTGGCGAAAAAATCAGGAAGGCCCTTCGATGCCCTGATCGTGGATCTGAAGATAAAAAACGGCATGGACGGCAATGAAACCATGCAGAGGCTGCTTGATATCGATCCGGAGGTCAAGGCCATTGTCAGCAGCGCCGACCTTTTCCATCCGGCGATGCTGGATCACAGGAATCACGGCTTTAAGGGCGTCCTTCCAAAACCCTATTCAATCAAACAACTGCAGACGATGCTTCACAAGCTCATACACGAACAGTAAGAGCAACTCTCTCCTGAAAAACCATCCGTGAACTGTCCGCACCCCGCCCTTCATCCGGCTGTCTGTCCCCGTCATCCCGGCCGCGCAGCAGCCGGTGCCGCGCTGACCGACGGCATGCCCGGGGTCATTTCGAAAGCTGTCTCAGGTTTTCGCAGGCGGGCTGGCTGCCCATATCGCATGCCCTCCTGAAATCCACCATCGCCTTTTTCGCGTAGGCGATCCCTCGTGAGAAATAGATGTTCGGATCCTTTGGTTTCATGGAGATGACCCTGTTGTAATCCTCTATCGCCTCATCGTATTTTCCGACATTCGCGTAGGCGATCCCCCGGTTGTGATAGGCATCGGGGAATCTCGGATTGAGAGAAATGAGCGCAGTATAGTCCCTGACCGCGTTTTCATAATCCCCTTTTCTCAGATAGGCGATCGCCCGGTTGTTATACAAATCTTCATTTCCCGATGTTGAGGATATGACCCTGCTGTAATCAGCGACTGCTTCATCATATCTGCCCATTTTGTAGTAGGCAAGTCCCCGGTTATAATAGCCCTGGTTAAAGTCGGGATAGAGAGCGATGACGCGATTATAAGACTCTACGGCCTTGTCATATTTCCCCTCATTAAAATAGCTGTTCCCTTCATCGAAGTAGTGCTGTATATCGAGTTCCTCTGCAAAGACGCTGTTTCCGGCGAATAAAATAAATAAGACCGAGACAATGAAGGCCCTGTAATTTTTCATAATCGCAACTCCTCTTCCCGCAGTATTGTCAGAGAAAAAGTATTTTTGTCCATTATAACAGACACGCACGGTAAAATAACCATGATTCCCTTTCCGCTTCGCCCCTTCTTTTGTGCAGGAGATGGCCTCCGGGCGCACCGGGCAACGTCGTCCCTCGTGGAGCATCTTATGGTATGATGGAAATTATGTTCTTTGCCCGCAGCGGTCCGCATACCATGGAGACGAACTCCTGCGCGGGTTTTTCCAGAGGAGAAACCTGAGATGCGTCTTTTCTTTTTCGTCTTCTTTCTCGTCTACGGCGCCTGCAATTTCTCTGTATTCATGAAGGCAAAGGCGGCCCTTCACCCCGGCAGAGGAGCTGCGCTGCTTCTGCTCTTCTTTATCCTTCTCATGATAGCCTCCCCCTTCATCGTCAGATTGTCAGAGAAAGCAGGGCATGAGACTTTTGCCGCGATCATGGCTTATGCAGGATATACATGGCTCGGGATAGTGTTCCTGTTCATCTCCGCCTCGCTGGTGATCGATGCCTATCGCCTTCTTTTGCACGCTGCAGAAATGATGCTGAAGCAGGATATGACGGCAGCTTCCCTGTCCGCGCGGAATGCCTTCTTCATCCCCCTGGTCCTTGCCGTGGGGATAGCGGTGTACGGCTATTTCGAAGCCCGGCAGATACAGACAGAACATATCAGGATCAGGACATCGAAACTTCCCGAAGGCGTGGACAAACTAAGGATCGTGCAGATATCAGACGTCCATCTCGGACTGATAGTGGGGGAAGAACGGCTAAAGAAGATACTTGAGAAGGCTGAAAAGGCCAGGCCTGACCTCCTTGTCTCGACCGGTGACCTCGTCGATGCGCAGACTTGCGGGCT
>JAOUFP010000106.1 GCA_029858145.1 Nitrospirota bacterium
AGAGCATGCAGAGCAGCGCGACCTTCACATTCAGGCCGAGCGAGTCATACCTTGCGGGCAGGAAGAAAGAAAAGAAGGAAGAAGCCGCCAAAAAGGCGGATGAGGAAGAGAAAAACTGATCATCTGCCCATAACACAGGAACATTGGAGAAAAGCCTCAGAAACATGAGGCTTTTCTTTTTGGGCAGATGCGACAGGGGCAGAATCTTTTCTTGAGAACGCCCATAGCACAATATCTTCACCTCAATATGACAGACATACTACATGTTGGGGCATGTGAAAGCGACACAAAAAAATGGTTAAAATTATAGTTACCAACAAGAGTTAATAACCTGTCAGTAACTCTGTCCGCCACTGATGCAATCGCCTATAAATGTCGGGTTTCCCCCATATTGCACAAAAATTAATCACCATAAATATTAAAATAATTCAAGAGGTTACAGCCCTGATATAAGATCCGTTTAAAGTGATGCCCTACGCGCCCCTCAAAGCCCCGCAGTTTCAGGGTTTCTTATCTTAAAGCAGTGAGTTTAGGGTTAGTTCCCTGTTTTTACTGGGCTCCGCGTGCATGCCTGTCATGACGGATTACCGCATTTTTCGGACAGAGAACAGAGAGGGCGCGCGCTTATATCCACTGCATCTTTTTTTTCACAAAAGCGGCAGACGCTGAAAAAGTCTCTGCCCTTTAACGCCCCCTGGGTTTTTGAAAGGCATTCTTTATGTATCCCGCAACCGCAGCAATGTCCTTCTTCGGTCTCCAGAGGGCAATAATCTCGGACTGCATTTTCTCTGTCTTCCCGTAGCCCGCTGCCCGTGCACCTTCCATGACCGTCCAGTCCCCTGATTCCACAAACCGCTGGAAAGCATCACTGATTTCAGGAAAGATCTGCCTTCTGATCCCATCCAGAAACGCGAGGAAAAAGCTGAGTCTCGGGATGTTCCGGTCAGCGGCAACCGCCTTCAAAGGACCCATGGGCGAGGTATCGGCCCGGATATCCTTAATGCCCCGCAGATAGAGTTCCGTTGCCTTGTCACAGCCGTTCGAAAGGATTTCATGCCAGTCATCGGAAAACTCATCCTCATACGCCTCCCCTGCCTCGTGCAGGACGAAGACCTCTATGGCATCGCAGGCCATATCACTGATTTTTCTGAAAAGCCCTGGCGAAGGCTCATCGGTTCTCCTAATGCCGTAATGGGAAAACATCGCTTCCGTCACCCCGCTGAACCGTTTCGCTTTCATCTCCTGGAAGCGGTCCCATAGAAAAATTGAAAGCACCTCGGGCCGCACATAGATGCACCTCCCCTGGAGCATTGCCGGCGATGCGGCAAGATCCCTGCAGAGTTCATTGCCTGTATAATGGACACGGTAATCGAAAATATCCTTTACCGCATCGAGCTGCGCGATGAAAAAGGTGGGTTTGTTGAAGGTGCCGTATCCGCCGCTGTAGACCAGGCCGGTATCCTCAAGCACTGCGTTGATGCCGTCGGCATCAAAGGGATCGTAGGACTTTCCTTCCAGGACGATCCTCTGCAGTTTCTCATCCTCGAGATCCTTCCAGAGCATTTCCCGGTCCTGTATCCATTGGACGACCTCGTCATTGGGAATGCTCTCCCACGGCTTGAGGAAATGTTCGCTTCTGTAGAGCTCCCGGTACCGCATGAGCAGTCCGCAGATCGAATAGTAGCCCCAGAACTGTGCGTCGGATATGTTGCAGTTGCGCTTCACCTGCCGTCTAAAGGCATCGATCTCCTTCATCCTTTACAATAAAATCCCGGGAAATAAAAAACAAGAAATAAAAATCTTTTTTAAAAGCGCTTGCCGGAGAGAAAACTGACTGCGTCCAGGAAAAGATAAGAGATTCCCCGCCGTTTATCCGGCAAGATTGATGCCCTTAAAGATAGCTGCATTTATAAACGCACGTTGGTAATCAATTGACATGTTATTTCTTTTGATGTTAATTTCAAATAATGCGCAGGTATATAATCCTTCTTGTCCTGGTCCTGATATTCGCCTCGCCAGCTTATCCTGCAGAGACCGCATACCTCGGGATCATACCTTTCTACGCGCCTGAGAAGATCTGGAACCTCTATTCGCCCCTGATCGAATACCTCAACAGGACTACCGGCATCACATGGGAACTGAAGCTCTATCACAACCATGACGCTACCATCGACGCCATCTGCAAAGGAGACATATCCATCGCGTTGTTTGGTCCGGTACCCTTCACGCGGGCGCAGGATAAGTGCGGGGTAAAACCTTTGCTGGTGGCCCTGAGCGGAGACGGAAGGCCCTACTACCGGTCGATTCTCATTACAGGCGATCTCTCTGTCAACTCACTGGGTGACCTTAAGGGAAGGGAGTTCGGTTTTTTTCAGGGCTCGACAGCCGCATATGTGCTGCCCCGGAAGATGCTCGAGGATGAGGGCATCACGATGGATATGATAAAGCCTGTATTCCTTAAAGGCCAGGACAAGATCATGGATGCCCTGCTGAAGCATGAAATTGCTGCTGCAGGCGTGAAGGAATCATTGTTCGAAAAATTCAGGGGAGAGGGAACAAAAGTGCTCAGGATATCCAAGCCGGTCCCGAATTTTGTATTCTGCGCGTCCCCCGGCATAGACCGGGGGATCGAAAGCAGGTTTGTACAGGCTTTGCTGAAGGTCCGGCCGCTTTCAAGACCTGCAGACAAAAAGACCGTGCAGGGATGGGATGATGAGGTCAGAAACGGATTTATCCCTGCGCCGGAGACGTATTCCGGCGAAGCCCTGATGCTTTTGGATCTTTTCCGCAAATATGAGAAATGAAGCTGGCACGGGACAGCATAAGGTTCAGGATTCTGCTTCCGATTCTCGCCTTTGTCGCCATCGTAACGGTCGCCCTTTTTCTGATCGTCCTCGCTGTCTCGCATAACGTCTCCCTGAAGTACTTCGACTTTATGCTCTCGCGCCACTCAATGGAGCTCAGGAAGATACTCGATACTGCGGTGACCGAACTGATCGCTGCCAGGCTGCTGGATAACCCGGTCGTTGCCGAAGCGAAACAGAAGGTCACAGCCGAGGAGCTGACCGCATACTGGGCAGGCAACGATCTCGATGGCGTGATTATGAAATCCGACGGCACTGTCCTTTACTCTTCTCTGGAGAGCGGTCAGAAAGGGCTGGTGCAGCCGTTCCTCGCAAGGGAGGGGACCTTCCACTTTGAAATGGGCCTGAAGCATATAAACGGCCAAACAATCTTTTTCCCTGCCTGGGGCTGGAAGCTGGCGACAGTTAACAGGCCGATCAACTGGTTTTTTGAGTTGCAGAGCAGGGAGATCCTGTTTCTCCTCCCTACGGTGCTGCTCGGCATGGCCGTGCTCATATCAAGCATTTTCCTTATCCTCAGGAGGAATTTCCAGAGGCCTGTTGCAAATATCCTCTCCGACCTGGACAAGGGCGGAGAGATCAGGGAAACAGGCATCGCTGAACTCGACACCATAGGCAGGGCGATAAACAACTCTTTTCTCAGGCTGCGCACCAAGACCGCCCATGTCGGGATGTTGCACGAAATCGCCATATCGCTTCACGATGAGTCAAGGGACAAAACCATCAACTCCATCCTCGGCAAGGCAGGCAGGCTCCTCGGCGCGGGTTATTGCGGGCTTGCGACCTTCGACAAAAAAATGGGGATCGGGAACTTCTTTGAGAGGGACAAAACCGGAGGCTTTGCAGGCGGGTCTTTCAAAGACAAAGGGGTCCCTGAACAGCTGCTCCTTTCAGCCGCCCCGCTTCTGATCAACGATGCGGAAAAGCGTCCGGCCTTCAGCGACAGAGCAGCCGCGGGGCTCACGGCGATAAAAAACATCATCATCAACCCCATATTTTCCGAAGGGAAACATCTCGGGGCCCTGTTCTTCGCAAACAAAGAGAGCGGCTTCACAGGGGAGGACGAGACCCTCCTCGCCGCTGTTGCCGCAGACACGGCCACGGCTCTCGTCAAGGCCGAAAACCTGATGCAACTGCAGAGGTTCAAGCAGGTTATCGATTCTGCATTCGATCTGGTGGTGATCGCGGA
The DNA here is from genome assembly GCA_029858145.1 of Nitrospirota bacterium. GTDB lineage: Bacteria > Nitrospirota > Thermodesulfovibrionia > Thermodesulfovibrionales > UBA6898 > JAOUFP01. Next base: position 4,054 of record JAOUFP010000106.1, read on the forward strand.
CGATCAGGGTTGCATCACATACGTAAATCCTGCCTGTGAGCATGTGACAGGATATTCCCCATCTGAGCTACTAGGTCAAAAAACCGACCTCTTGTTCGGGGTCCAGGGGGGGGTGCTTCCGGAAGATTTATGGAGCGTCCTGATGACCGGAAACGCCTGGAGGGGGGAGTTCCTCAACAAAAAGAAGAACGGGGAGGTCTATCATACTTCTGCGGTCGTATTCCCGATGCGCGGCGATGAAAAAACAAGCTATGCCTCCATTCAAAGGGACATCACCCGGGAGAGGGGGCTGCATGAACATCTGCTGAGGGCACAGAAGCTCGACGCGATCGGCACCCTGGCAGGAGGGTTCGCCCATGACTTCAACAACATCCTCACCGCAATATTGGGATATGCGGATATCATGCGGGACATGGTCAAAGAGGAGGACCCCTTGTTCAGGCCGGTAAGCGTCATACTCACGGCAGCGCAGCAGGGTGCCAACCCCACCAGGCAGATTCTCACGATCACGAGAAAGGAGAAGACCGAGGTCAGGCCTGTGGATGTGAATGAGGTGATACATACCTCAATGGACCTGCTGCAGAGGAGCATCCCAAAGACGATAGAAATCATTCCCAGGCTCTCCGCTGATCTGCCTCATGTGCTGGCGGATGCCTCCCAGCTCCAGCAGGTAATCGTGAACCTTGCGATCAACGCGCGTGACTCGATGCACTCAGGAGGAAAGCTGGTCCTGGGCACTGAATTGATCTCCCGGGAGTCTGCTGGCATCGGAGAAGAGGACAGAAGATTTGTGAAAATGTTCATTTCAGACACGGGCTCGGGGATGGATGCGGAGACACAGAGAAGGATATTCGATCCGTTCTTTACGACAAAAGAAACCGGCAAGGGGACCGGTCTCGGCCTTTACATCGTCCATTCAATTGTGAGCAGCTACGGCGGACGCATAGATGTAGACAGCGAGCCCGGGAAGGGGACGACCTTCAATGTTTATCTTCAGGCTGCCGAAAAAGCTGCTTCAGTCGCCGCAGAGCAGGCTGAAGACCTGAGGGGAAGCGGGACGGTCCTTGTCATTGATGACGATCCGCATGTGAGAGAACTCTGCAGGGACCTCCTTGTCCTGCTCGGCTACAGTGTGCTGTCTGCGGCCGACGGCAGCGAGGGGATAAAGATATTCAGGGAACTGAAAGACCGGATATCCGTTGTTATAATCGATATGATCATGCCAAAAATAGGAGGCGGCGAGGTATACGAGATCCTGAAGGCGATAGAGCCTGATGTGCGGGTCATCCTGAGTTCAGGATACAGCCCGGAGGGCATTTCCGGCATCGATGCCTTGCTTGATAAAGGTGTGAGGCGTTTTATCCAAAAGCCTTTTTCGAGGCTCAGCCTCGGCCGGGCGGTGAAGGAGGCACTGCAAGACTGAAACAGACGTTGCCTTTGGCCCGGCAAATTCCGCCTGCGCTTATCTCCGGAAGTTCGCCCTGATACACCTCTCTTTTACCGGCATCTTGCTGCGTATATGGTTTTCTGCAATTCAAAGAAAATTCATAAGTCCCTCGGTAAAATAACTCCTCTTGATTATCTTATCCAGAAAGGAGGTATGTCGCATTTGTATGGAACTTATACAGTTAATTGACAACTGTCACGGGACATGAGAAAATTTCAGTAAAAAAGGATCGGAGATGCAATCACTGCCTGGCACGGTGTTCGCCCGGCAGAAAAGTTTTCCCGAAAAAAGCCGAACCCTCCGCAAGAAGGGGGCGGAAAGCAAAGGGTCTTTAGGAATAAAGACTGCCGGGCTGCCGAAGGACGACTTTCGGCCTGTCCGGCATTTTTTTAGCGGGTGCGGCGGCGTGAGCGTGATCAAATATATGCTTGCCCGGGGGATGCACTATACGAGCATCGGCGCAAGAGATTACGCGCGATGGTCGCAAATTATGATCGATGAATTCGGAGCCGGCATTAAACCGTCAATCAGGCATATATGCAAGTGGTCACCGATGCTCCCCGGGATAATGAACTCCAACCGGGAAGCAAAAATAAACTGCTGGGAATTCATGGGGTGCGGGCTGCAGATGAAGGAGGATTTAAAGGGCTCCGACTGGGGTGCTCTCTGTCCTGCCTTTACTGATGAAAACCTGAAGGGACTGCACGGAGGACAAATGCGGGGAAGGGCATGCGGGCTCGTTGCCAGAACACACTGCGGCGGCACCCGGCAGGAAACATCCCGGCAGAAGCATGCACTATGCAGTTCCTGCGATTTCCGCGCCCTGGTCATCGATGAGGAGAACGGCAACAAAATAACGCTGCTCTCCTGACAACAACTTAAGGAATGGGAGGTGAAAATCCATGATTACTGTCAGCAGACTCCTGAAAACAAAGACTGATTCTGTCTGGACAATACGGAAGGATGCAATGGCATATGAGGCGCTGAGGGTAATGGAAGACAAAGACATCGGTGCGCTGCTCGTTCTCGACAATGAGGGGATACTGATCGGAGTCTTTTCAGAGCGTGACTACGCCAGGAAGGTGATACTGAAAGGCAGGTCCTCAAAAGAGACGCCGGTCAGCGAGTTGATGAGCGAAGTCGTTTATGCAGTCAGCCCTGAGCACACCATCAATGATTGTATGTCTATCATGACCACCGGGCGCGTACGCCATCTTCCCGTTAAAGATAACGGGACGCTGGTCGGCATTGTTTCGATCGGCGATGTTGTCAACGCGATCATCTCTGCCCAGGAGACTACCATCAAGGACCTTGAAAATTACATCACCGGCGGAATCTATGCGGGCGATAACATAAGAGCATCATAAAGCTGAATTCGCCCTGTGAGCGATTCTTAAGGTCTTTTGACCTGGGAATCGCTCTTTTTTTCTCTTCGCAAAGCAGCCTGATTGCGCCTTTTTCAGCATTCGCGATGCGAAAAATCTCACATCAGGGTGGGTTGCATGAAATTAATTCCGCAAGCAGAGGAAAAGACATGGCGGCAAATCGCACGCCGGTCCGGAGAGGAAAAACATTTGACAACCATCTTTCAGAGGTGTATACATGAAGTATGGAGTGAGGTTCGAACGTGGTGTTCTCGCTCCTCTCAGATTCAGGAGAACAGTTGGATTGCCGTAAGACGCAACATGTGGCCAACAAGGGCCATCGGCTGTATGCCTCATGATGTACAAACACCTGAGCATATGAGAGGAAGCGGGCACCACTTTTTTCATAACCCTCCCTTACAGGCCTTGGCGACAGCGCCTGTTTTATGAAAGTTTATAGATAATAGTTGGGGATTACCCGGAGGTGTCCTATGAATGGCCCGTCTTTTCCGGAAATCGCACCGGTAAAAATTCTTCTCGTCTGGCCCGAGTTCCCGGAGACGTTCTGGAGTTTCAAGCACGCACTGAAATTCATCCACAAGAAGGCGAGCGACCCTCCTCTGGGACTGCTGACCGTGGCTGCCCTGCTCCCCGGGCACTGGCAAAAAAAACTCGTTGATACAAACGTAGAAACCCTGCACGACAGGGATATCACATGGGCGGATTTTGTTTTCGTAAGCGCAATGGCGGTCCAGAAGGCATCAGCTCAAGAGATCATCGCGAGATGCAGGGCATTGGACAGAAAAGTTGTCGCCGGAGGTCCGCTCTTTACCAGCGGCCATGAAGAGTTCAGGGATGTGGATCATCTCGTGCTCAACGAGGCGGAGATTACCCTTCCGCTTTTTCTGAAGGATCTCTCCACAGGGTGCGCGAAGCATATCTACAGCAGCACGCAATGGGCGGACATGCAACAATCGCCTCTGCCGCTCTGGGAACTGATACACATGAAAAAATATGCCTCGCTCAGTATCCAGTATTCGAGGGGGTGCCCTTTCAACTGTGAATTCTGCGATATCACGGTCCTCTGCGGAAGAGTGCCCAGGACAAAGAATCCGCACCAGATCATTCGTGAACTGGAGCGTCTCTATACTCTGCGATGGAAAGGCGCGGTTTTT
>JAOUFP010000107.1 GCA_029858145.1 Nitrospirota bacterium
TGACGCAATAATTGAAGCCTCGCGCCATCTCGAACTCTATGACAGGGAAACCAATACCGAGGTATACAGGAAAGGGATTTGTACCGCGCAGGCGATTCGCGCAACAGGTTCTGAATCTATGATATCAGAGGTATATGCGACGACAACTGCATTGCTTCGCCAGGGGAAATTTGTCGTTGCGGTGGGAGGTGAACATTCAATTTCCATAGGTGCGATCAGGGCGCATTCTGTTTTTTATCAGAATATGGCAGTTCTGCACCTCGATGCGCACGCTGATTTACGGGATGAATACGAAGGGAGCAGGTTCAACCATGGATGTACCGTTGCACGCATAAAAGAGACCGTCGACACGGTTGTATCTGTAGGTATACGAAGCATGGCCTCCTCTGAGCGTGAAAAAATCGATGAAAAACTCGTCTTCTATGCCGACTCTGTTCACGAATCAAAAGACTGGGTAAGAGATACGCTGGCAGTGCTTCCGGAACAGGTCTACGTCACCATTGACCTTGATGTATTCGACCCGGGAATCATGCCGTCCACAGGGACTCCTGAGCCGGGTGGTTTGGACTGGTATCAGGTTATAGGACTGTTGAAAGCGGTATCCAGACACAGGGTGATAACCGGCTTTGATATCGTCGAACTTTGTCCAACAGATAACAAGGCCCCGGATTTTCTTGCAGCCAAACTTATTTACAAACTGCTGAGCTATAAATTCGCAAAATAAATTACTAAGGCGGTCAAAAGTAAGGCAACACACCTCCGCTTATTCTGTCATTCCGGCTTGTCCGGAATCTTTCTTTGTTTTCAGTATAGATTCCCGACGCGCTCCGCTTGCGGGAATGACAAATTATGAGGCTTTACAAATGACCGCCTTAATAACTGCTCCCTGTGAGGCCTTTCCTCAATTCCTTACTCCGACTGCGGCATTTATGCTAGAATAGCTTTCTATGACCACAAAAAAAGGGATTGTTTATCTTGTAGGCGCAGGCCCCGGAGACATCGGCCTGCTTACGGTAAAAGGCTTGCGGTGCCTTCAGAAGGCGGAGGTTGTCATCTATGATTTTCACCTCAACGCCCAGATCCTCAACTATATCAGCCACAATGCCGAATTCATCTATGCAGGCAAACGCGGCGGTCACCATACCATGACGCAGGATGAAATAAATGCCGCGATCGTGCAAAAAGGGAAAGAAGGGAAAATCGTCTGCCGCCTGAAGGGAGGAGACCCTTTTGTGTTCGGAAGAGGCGGTGAAGAGGCCCAGATCCTCGCCAAAGAAGGGATAGCATTCGAGGTAGTGCCCGGTGTAAGTTCCTCTGTCGCCGCGCCTGCATACGCAGGAATCCCTCTCACGCACCGGCTGTATTCTTCATCATTCGCTGTAATCCCCGGCTATGAAGACACCACAAAGGAAGAATCCGCCATTGATTGGGCAAAACTCGCAACCGGCGTCGGCACCCTGGTGTTCCTTATGGCGGTCAAAAACATAGACATTCTCACAGAAAAACTTATTGAAAACGGCAGAAGCCCTGACACGCCCGTGGCTGTTGTACGCTGGGGGACGCGGCCTGACCAGAAGACGCTCATCAGCACCCTGAAAGATATAGCAGCACTGGTGAAGGAAAAAGACATCAGGCCCCCTGCTGTCACTGTCGTCGGAGATGTCGTGACCCTCCGCGATGAACTGAACTGGTACGAAAAAAAGCCTCTCTTCGGGCACAGGGTTCTCACCACAAGAGAACACGCCGGGGGGTTCGAGCCGCTTGAAGATCTCGGGGCAGAGGTCATCCAATTCTCCACCGTCGAGATAGTACCGCCTGAAGACTGGGATGAACTCGACAGGGGGATAGACACTATAGAAAGTTATGACTGGCTTGTATTCACCAGCTCCAACGGAGTCGACTATTTCTTCAGAAGATTTTTCGAAAGAGACAGGGACATCCGCGAACTGAAGGGTCTAAAGATATGTGCCATAGGGACAAAGACCGCTGCCTCGATAAAAAAATTCGGCATCAGGGTGGATTTGATCCCCGGGACATTTAATGCAGAAGGATTGATTGAGGCATTCACAGACCCGCAGGGAGCGGAGAGCATAAAGCCTGGCGCTCTGCCTCTTGAAGGCAAGAAATTTCTTCTGCCCCGAGCAGAGGTCGCACGTGAGATATTTCCTGAGAAAATTCGGGAACTGGGAGGTGCCATCGATGTCCCTGTGGCGTACAGGGCTGTAAAGCCTGAAAAACACGGGAAGATGCTGAGGCGCTTTTTAAAGGAAGGCAGGGTCACAATCGCGACATTCACCAGCGCTGCTACCTTCAATAATTTCCGCGAAATACTGGGAGAAGACGCGGATGAACTGCTCAGGAGTGTTGCGATCGCGGTGATCGGGCCGGTTACCGCCAAGGCGATAGAAAAAGCAGGGCTCAGAGTGCATATCATGCCGCGCGAGGCTACTGTCGAGGCGATGGTGGATGAGATAAAAGCATGGGTACTCAAAGAGCGCTAAAGCGCCTCCTTCAGGAGTATTTCCTTTATGCTCACCGATAAAGACTCTTACGTTACCGGGCCGGAAAGGCCACGGTCTCTGTTTTCAAAGATCTTTTTGCGCCCCATGATTTCCTTTTATCCCCAGATATTCAGGATCATCTGGAAAAACAGCAGAAAGGCCGTAAAGGGCTTCTACGACGGAGATGACTGGGCAGATAGCAGCCTTGAAATCCTGCGGACGCTCGAAAATGTCGGTGTGCGCTTCGAAATAACAGGTCTTGATAACCTGAGAAGTTTTGAAGGGCCTGCGGTCTTCATCGCGAACCACATGAGCACACTCGAGACCTTTGTCCTGCCCTGCATCATACAGCCTTTAAAACCTCTCACCTTTGTTGTAAAAAAGAGCCTTGTCAGCACCCCTGTCTTCGGACCGATTATGCGGTCGCGAGAACCGATCGTGGTCGGGAGAGTCAACCCTCGTGAAGACCTGAAGACCGTGCTGAATGAGGGCATGAAAAAAATTGAACAAGGCGTCTCGATCGTCATCTTTCCCCAAAGTACCCGCTCTGCCGTCTTCGATCCGGAGGAGTTCAATTCACTCGGCATCAAGCTGGCGTTAAAAGCCGGGGCGCCTGTTGTGCCTGTAGCGCTGAAAACCGATGCGTGGGGGACAGGGAAACTCATAAAAGATTTCGGGCCTGTAGACAAGAGCAAGGGGGTCTTTTTCGCATTTGGCGAACCGATGAAGATCAGAGACCGGGGTGCTGAGGAACACCAGAAGGTAATCGATTTCATTCAAAACAGCCTCGCAAAATGGTCGTCACAATGAACATCAGGAATGAAGATATCAGGGAAATTCTCGTTGAGATACCGGAAGGCCACAAGCATATAAGGACAAAGATCACGCTGCAGGACGGCTCGGAACTGGTCTTTCAGGAGGCAGCGGTCGCAAATATTGCGAGGGCGTATATAACAGTAAAAACCCATCCGCAAAAAGAATCGGTGAAATTAAAAGGCGCTCATGTGAACGGGAAAAAACCGGGCTATGCTGACTGGCAGCTGCTTGAGGAGTGATTCCATTCGTTTCACCCCTGAGGGTTTTCCTAAATTCATGCAACATGGTAAAGTACAGGCTATGCAAGAAAAGATCCTTGTCATTGACGATGAACCGCTCATACTCAAGGCGGTAGAAAGAGCTCTTTCACGGGTCGGCTACGCGGTTACACCTGTCAAAAATGCGCAGGAACTCGGCGCCGCCCTCAATAAGGCCCCCTTTGCCCTCCTGATAACCGATGTATATGTGGGAGAGGAATCTGTCGATTCAATCATCGAAAAAGTAAAAGAAGCATCTCCTTCAGTCAGGGTGCTCTGCATGAGCGGTTCGGTGAAGGAGGATGTGTGCCGGGATTTCATAGAAAAGCCTTTCAAGCTGGATGAATTGAGGAAAAAAGTCCGGGATATTCTTCATGAGCCTTCCTGAAATAGACATCGCCTTATTTTTCATCATCAACAAGGGACTGCAGAACTTTTTTTTTGATGCGGTAATGCCCTTTGTCACCAAACACGCGGAACTGGTCTTTCTCCCCCTCGTGCTCTGGGCAGCGGCAAAAGAGAAAAAGGGGATATGGCCCTTTCTGCTTGTTTCGCTCTTTGCGGTTGCGTTGGCGGACGGTTCCGGACACATCCTGAAGGATATCGCTGCGCGGCAGCGCCCCTGCCATGCCTTCACAGACATTAACCTCCTGGTCGGCTGCGGACGTTCATACTCCATGCCTTCCAGCCATGCCGCAAATGCCTTTGCCTTTGCGATGAGCTTCCTGTTCCTGCGGAGAAACAGCATAGGCTATTTTTCTCTCGCAGCGGCAGTTGTTATCGCTTTTTCAAGAATTTATGTCGGGGTGCACTATCCCTTCGACGTTCTGGCAGGCATGCTGCTTGGCACGTGCGGCGCATATGCGTCACTGCAGCTTTACCGGTGGGGAGAAAGAATATACGCCAAAAAGGCTTACGGAGAAGCGCTGGGACTGTCTGTTCTTCTCATAAGTCTCTTCAGGATCTGGTTTATCCAGACAGGTCCTTTTGACCTGACCCCGGACGAAGCACACTACTGGGAATGGTCGAGGCATATCGACTGGAGCTATTACTCAAAAGGCCCTGTGATCGCATATCTCATATACCTCGGGACCGCGCTCTTTGGCGATACCGTCTTCGGAATAAGGATATTTGCGGTCGTCCTTTCTGCCGTAAGCAGCCTTTTGGTCTATCTGACGGCACGAGACCTCTATGATAAAAAAACAGGGTTTGCTTCCGCCCTGCTGATCCAGATAGTCCCGCTGTATGCGGTTTACGGGGTCCTGTTCACTATCGATTCCCCCTTTATGTTTTTCTGGATCCTGTCGCTTTACCTCTTCCACAAAATTCTGCAGCGTCAGGGGCACGGCGCCCCCGGGAAAAGAATCGATCATTACTGGATACTGCTCGGTGTCTCCGCAGGTTTGGGACTGCTGACAAAATATACCATGGCCTTCTTCTATTTCTCCGCATTCCTCTTCATGCTCGCCTCAAAAGACAACCGGAAGCTCCTGAACACCGCAGGCCCGTATATGGCAGTTATCATCGGCCTGACTGTCTTCAGCCCGGTCATATACTGGAACGCTGCCAATGAATGGGTCACCCTGAAGCATACCGCAGGCCAGGCACACGTCGCGGAAGGCCTGAGGATATCCCCAAAGAGATTCTTTGAATTCATCGGATCGCAGATCGGTGTTATTACCCCGGTCCTTTTCGCGTTAGTCTCCATCTCCCTTTGGCGAATGAGAAAGGACAGGAAAGGGGCCTTTCTTTTCTGGTTCTCGGTGCCGACGATTGCCTTCTTTGTCCTGAAGAGCCTCCAGGGAAAGGTCCAGGCAAACTGGGCCCTGCCGGGCTACGCTGCGGGCTTCATCGCCTTTTCAGCGCATTACATAAGAAACATTGAGTCCTCAAAAAGAGGAATGAAACTGCTCGTGAGCTCAGGGGTTTTGCTGGCCTTGCTTGTCACCTCCTTCGCGCACTTTCCGTCAATCCTCCGCCTCCCCCAGAAAAAAGATCCGACTTCCCGGCTTGTCGGCTGGAGAGAGCTTGGACACGAAGCAGGCATGGTCTACAGGGAACTGTCTCAATCAGCCCCGGCCTTCATCGTTTCAGACAAATACCAGGTCTCGAGCGAACTCGCCTTTTATACGGACGGTCAACCGGCAACCTACTGCATCAATCTGGGCCGAAGGATGAACCAGTACGACCTCTGGCCCGGCTTCGAATCCTTTATCGGATACAACGCCGTGTTCGTCAGAACGTCGCAGGATGACCTGCCGGAGGAAGTGAAAGAGGCATTCGGTCATTGCGATAAAAAACCCGTCACCATACAGACAAGGCAGAAGAAAATAGTGAAATTTACGATATTTAAGTGTTATGATTTCAAGGGCATGAAAATGAGAACGATAGAGAGTTTTTGATGACTATTTCAGTTGTAGTACCTTTATACAATGAAGAAGAAAATGTCAGGGAACTGCACAGCCGGCTGAAACCTGTTTTGGATTCGATCGATGAGGCATATGAAATCATCTTTATTGACGACGGCAGCACCGACAAGACACTGTCATTGCTTCAGGAAATCCAGGCTCAAGACGATACCGTGACGGTATTGAGCCTCAGGAGAAACTTCGGCCAGACAGCGGCGTTTGCTGCCGGGTTTGATTATTCCAGAGGCGATGTTATCGTCACCATGGACGGAGACCTGCAGAACGACCCGAATGATATACCGAAGCTTCTCGAACTGATGAAGGACCACGATCTGGTAAGCGGATGGAGGAAACGGAGAAAAGACCCCTTTCTTTCCAGAAGGCTCCCTTCGATTATCGCCAATTCACTGATCAGTAAAGTGACCGGCGTTAATCTCCACGATTACGGGTGTTCTCTCAAGGCCTACAGGAGAGACGTCATCAAGAACCTGAAACTCTACGGTGAAATGCACCGCTTCATCCCTGCTGTCGCAAGCTGGTACGGCGTCAGGATAGCAGAGGTCGAAACAACACATCACCCGAGGCTCCGGGGGAAATCAAAATACGGGATCTCAAGGACCATGAAGGTCGTGCTTGACCTCATCACGGTGAAGTTCCTCCAGAGCTTCTCCACCAAGCCGCTCCAGTTCTTCGGACCGATAGGCCTCATGAGCGGCCTGTTCGGATTTCTCATCTCGCTTTACCTGACGCTGGAGAAGATATTCTCCGGCACGGATATCGGGGGGCGCCCCCTGCTTCTTCTCGGCGCGCTGCTGATCATCGTGGGCATTCAGTTTATCGGAATGGGACTGCTGGGAGAGATGATGGTGCGCGTGTATCACGAGACACAGAAAAAACCTATTTACGTTATCAAGAAGGTCATTGGCCCTGGCATCAAATAAAACAGTCGTATTTTTCCTGAAATTGGCGGTAAGTTCACTTGCCCTCTATGTCGTATTCTCAAAAGCGGACGAGGGCCAGATCCTTTCTATCCTGAAGAGCATCGGAGTTTTCTACTTTTTTTCTTCTGTCCTTCTCTATATTTCCGCCCAGTTGGTATCTTCCTACCGGTGGAAACTGCTGCTGCCTGAAAAATTCACGGTGCGAAGGCTATTTTCCATATATATGATCGGGGCCTTCTTCGGAAGTTTCATGCCGGGGATCATCGGCGGAGACGCGGTAAGGGCTTACTACCTGAACAAAAAGGCGAAGAAAATGAGCCTTACCCTCGCTTCGATCTTTATGGACAGGTATTTCGGCTACGTCAGTCTGATGCTGATCGGCATCTCGGCAGCCCCCTTTGCCCTCCGCTATTTCGGGGATTCCCCGTACAGATGGCTCATGCCCTTTATTTTTGCGGCCTTTATCACCGGCAGTATCCTTTTTTTCGGACTCCAGATCGGCAAGAAATTCAGGGGCGTATCCGAGTTCTATGAATACTTCATCATGCTGAAAACTCAGAAGGGAACGATGATAAAGGCGGTGCTCATCTCCTTTCTCGTCCAGTTCCTGAATTTTGGCATTGTCGTCGTCCTTGCCGCAGGAATGGGGGAAAAAATACCCCTCCTCCTGCTCTTTGTTTTCCTGCCTATCGTCATAACCATTACCACCATCCCGGTTTCGATATCCGGGCTCGGCGTCAGGGAGGGAACCTTTGTCATCCTCCTCGGACTCATCGGCGTCAGGCCTGAAATCGCAACATCACTCTCCCTCGCCTATTTCTTTTCGGTATTCGCCGGGAGCGTCCCGGGACTCGCGTTCTATTTCGCGCTCACAAAAAAGACCGATCGCACCGGGGCCTGATCTATGGGACTAATGGATGACAACAGGCAGCTCGGGGAAACGGATAAAAAATATGTATGGCATCCGTTCACCCAGATGCAGGAATGGGAAAAGGAAACGCCGGTAATTATCACGGAAGGACAAGACTGTTTCATCAAAGACATCTATGGGAAATGGTACCTGGACGGAGTATCTTCCTT
>JAOUFP010000109.1 GCA_029858145.1 Nitrospirota bacterium
ATGATGTCTGCCCAGTCGCTCGCCTCGTTCTGCTGGAGGAGAAACAGCCCCTGGTGCTCCTGGCACAGGAGCCAGTAGAGGGCAAGCTTCACCTCTGTATGGAGCATTTTTGAGAGCGGCTGGCCGGGGACGTGGCGGTCGTAAAAATCCACCGCGATGAGCCACCAGAGCGTCGCGTCGATGCAGCCGTGATACCAGAAGTCGACTTCTTCAATCTCAGGCTTCACGTACTTCGGGATCTGGCCATTCGGCGCCTGATACTTCGCGAGCGTTATCAGGCTCTTCTTCGCATGCTGAATGAGCTCTTTGTCTTTCGAGGCAACCATGCCGAGGGAGCATATCGCGGCATCACGTCCGAATACGCTCGCGTAATGCCTCCCGACAGCCTTTTCAGACTTCGCGCATGCGATGATGCCGGACTGCCTTGAATTGTTTTTCAGGAGCAGGACCGAACGGTCATAGCATTCCCTGATGATATCGTCGTTCATGTCCATCGGTTCTTTTTGGGAAGTCATTATCCCTCCGGTGACTCTGCCTGCAGCAAGCTGATTCACTGCATCCGGCATTGTATTCTCCCTGATTATACTACTTTTATCCCGGGACATAATCGTGCGGCGCTTTTCATAACTGCGTAACCGAAGTATAATGAAAAGAGAATTTTTTTCCGGCCGGTCTCATACTGCGGAAACATGTGCTGAATAAAAACGTTTAAAGGGGTTATGCATGGTCGCTGACGGCAGGCAGAGAGTCATCATCGAGAATGTGAAGCCGGAGATCAACGGCGGAAGATTTCCCGCGAAAAGGTCGGCCGGCGAAAAGCTCGTTGTCCAGGCCGACATCTTCGTCGACGGCCATGACGCCATCTCCGCGCGTCTGCTTTACAGGGGTCCGAAGGGCAAGGCCTGGGAAGAGACGCCGATGCGCTTTCTCGTGAACGACCGGTGGGAAGGCGAATTTGCCGTAACGGAGCTGGGCACCTACCACTATACCATCGAAGGGTGGGTCGATCATTTCCGCTCGTGGCAGAACGATATCAGGAAGAAATTCGGCGCGGGGCAGGACCTTGGGGTCGACATCCTCATCGGGCTTCAGTATATGGAAGAGGCGCTGGAGCGGATCCGGGGAAAAGAGAAGAAAGACTTCCAGAAACTCTGCGGCCTCCTGAAAGAAAAAGCCGGCTCAGACATGGAAGAGGCGGTTTCGCTCGCGCTCGGCGAAGAAGTCTCGGCGTATATGGACAAATATCCGGACAAGCGGGGAGCTGTCCGCTATGAAAAAGAGCTCTCCGTGACTGTGGATACCGAGCGGGCATTATTCAGCTCATGGTATGAATTTTTCCCGAGGTCCTGCCCCTCTGAAAGCGGAGTGCACGGCACGTTCAGGGATTGTGAGAACATTCTTCCGGAAATCGCGCGGATGGGATTTGACGTTGTCTATCTCCCGCCGGTTCACCCGATAGGGAAGACGAAGCGCAAGGGGAAAAACAATTCTCCCGCGGCAGGTCCTGAAGACGCGGGAAGCCCCTGGGCGATCGGGGCTGAAGAAGGAGGGCACAAGGCGATCCACCCTTCGCTCGGCACCTTCGCTGATTTTGAGCATTTTGTCGCGAAGGCCCGCGAGTACGGCATGGACGTCGCGCTGGATATCGCCTTTCAGTGTTCTCCCGATCATCCCTATGTGCGGGAGCATCCGGAGTGGTTCAGAAAAAGGCCCGACGGCACCGTCCAGTATGCCGAAAACCCGCCGAAGAAATACGAGGACATATTCCCCATCAATTTCGAGACCGAAAACTGGCAGGGACTATGGGAGGAGCTGAAGGACGTGGTCGTCTTCTGGATTCAGAAAGGGGTGCGCGTCTTCAGGGTCGACAACCCCCATACAAAATCCTTCCAGTTCTGGGAATGGCTTATCAGGGAGATCAAGAGGGATTACCCCGATGTGTTTTTCCTCTCCGAGGCGTTCACACGGCCGAAGATCATGTACCGTCTCGCGAAGATCGGCTTCGCGCAGTCGTATACGTACTTCACCTGGAGGTATACACAGCGGGAATTCAGGGAGTATCTGCTCGAGCTCACGAGGAGCGACGTGAAGGAATTCTTCAGGCCGAACTTCTGGCCGAATACGCCCGATATCCTTCCCGAGCACCTGCAGTACGGCGGACGACCGGCCTTTATCATGCGGCTGATACTCGCGGCGACACTGTCTTCCAGTTACGGTATCTACGGCCCTGCCTTTGAGCTTTGTGTGAATGAAGCGCTGCCGGGCAGGGAGGAATATCTTGATTCAGAGAAGTACGAGATAAAGAAGTGGGACTGGGACAGACCCGGCAACCTGAAGGATCTCATCGCCAGGATAAACAGGATACGGAGGGAAAACCCCGCGCTGCAGACCCTCTGGAATCTTCAGTTCTATGAAGTCGACAACGAAAACCTTCTCTTTTACGGAAAGGCCTCGGAAGACCTGTCCAACATCCTGCTTGTCGTGATCAACCTCGACCCGTTCCACACGCATTCCGGATGGGTGAAGGTCCCGGTCGCCGGGCTGGGGATAGACCTTCAGCAGCCGTATCTCGTGCATGACCTGCTGAGCGACGACAAATACATATGGCAGGGCGAGAGAAATTATGTCGAACTCAATCCGCAGGTCATGCCCGCGAACATTTTCAGGGTGAGAAAGCGGCTGAAGCGGGAGACGGATTTTGATTATTTCATGTAGAGAGGAGCGATGATGCCCGGCAGGAATGGTTATCCGGTCGAAGACCCCCTGTGGTACAAGGACGCGGTCATTTATCAGCTGCACATCAAGACGTTCTTCGACAGCAATGACGACGGGCTGGGAGATTTCCAGGGCCTGATCAGAAAGCTCGGCTATCTGGAAGACCTCGGGGTCACCGCCATATGGCTGCTGCCGTTTTATCCCTCCCCGCTGAAGGATGACGGATATGATATCGCGGACTATTTCAGCATCAACCCGGATTACGGGAGGCTGAAGGATTTCAGGGCGTTTCTGCGTGCCGCGCATGACCGCGGGCTGAGGGTGATCACCGAACTGGTGCTGAACCATACGTCGGACCAGCATCCGTGGTTCCAGCGCGCGAGACGGGCGAAGCCGGGGTCGCCCTGGAGGGACTTTTATGTCTGGAGCGACACCCCGGAAAAGTACAGGGACGCGCGGATCATCTTCGTGGATTTCGAATCCTCCAACTGGGCCTGGGACCCTGTCGCCAACGCGTATTACTGGCACCGTTTTTATTCCCACCAGCCGGATCTGAATTTTGAAAATCCGCATGTGCAGAAAGCGGTATTCCAGGCGATCGATTTCTGGTTCGAGATGGGTGTAGACGGGCTCCGGCTTGATGCGGTCCCGTACCTCTACGAAAAAGAAGGGACCAACTGCGAAAACCTTCCGGAGACGCACCTGTTCCTGAAAAAGCTGAGGGCGCACATTGACCGGAAGTTCAGGGACAAGATGCTGCTCGCGGAGGCGAATCAGTGGCCTGAAGACGCGGTGGCATATTTCGGGGGCGGCGACGAATGCCACATGGCATTTCATTTCCCGGTGATGCCGAGGATATTCATGGGGCTCCAGATGGAAGACCGCTTCCCGGTGGTCGACATTCTGGACCAGACGCCGCGCATAGCGGAGTCCTGCCAGTGGGCGATGTTTCTGAGAAACCACGACGAGCTGACGCTCGAGATGGTCACCGACGAGGAGAGAGACTACATGTACAAGGTCTACGCCCGGGACCCGAAGGCAAGGATAAACCTCGGAATCCGCAGAAGGCTTGCGTCCCTGACCGGGAACAACCGGAGAAAGATAGAACTCCTCAACCTTATCCTTTTTTCCCTGCCGGGGACTCCCATCATATACTACGGAGACGAGATAGGGATGGGCGACAACTATTATCTCGGCGACCGGAACGGCGTCAGAACGCCGATGCAGTGGAGTTCCGACAAGAATGCAGGGTTTTCCCGGGCAAATCCGCAGAAGCTGTACCTCCCGATCATCATAGATCCCGAGTATCACTATGAAGCGGTGAATGTCGAAAACCAGGACAGCAATCCTTCTTCCCTGCTCTGGTGGATGAAGCGCGTGATAGCGATGCGCAAACAGCTGAGGGCGTTCGGCCGGGGGGGCATAGAGTTTGTCGCCTCGGACAACGCGAAGGTGCTCGCCTTTACCCGGCAGTATGAGGAAGAAACCGTTCTGGTGGTCATCAATCTTTCCCGTTTTCCCCAGGTAGTGGAGCTTGACCTTTCGAAGTACCAGGGAGCGACGCCGGAGGAGGTATTCGGCCAGAACATCTTTCCGGTTATACGGGATGCGCCGTATGTGCTCACCCTCGGGTTCTATGATTACTTCTGGTTTCTCCTCAGGAAGGAAGAGGAGCCGTTCGGAGGCAGAGACTTTTTGAGGCTCGTTCCGCAGCTGAGGGTGAACAAAAGCTGGGAGAACGTTCTGCGGGGAAAGATGAAAGAAAAACTGGAAGACGATGTTCTTCCCTCTTACATAAAGGGATGCAGGTGGTTTGGCGGAAAGGCGCGCAAGATTCAGGACGTGACGATCACTGAGGATATTCCTCTGGACAAGGGCGAATCATCCGGCCGCCTTATCTTTGTAAAGGTGCGCTACCTCGAAGGGGAGGCCGACAGCTATCTCCTCCCGGTCGCCTTTTCCTCGGGAGAAGAGGCGGACAGAATCATTTCTCAGCACCCGAACGTCATCATCGCGGCCCTGAGAATCGGTGAAAGCGAAGGCATACTGCATGATGGTGTCTATTCGGAAGAATTCAGGAAACGGCTCCTCCTCATGATCTCCCGGAGAGGGACGGCAAAAGGATTGAAAGGCCAGCTTCACGCGTATCCCGGCAGGCTTTTGAAACGGTTTAAGGAGAAGGCCCTTCTTTTTGACAAGACGCAGGTGCTTCAGGCAGAGCAGACCAATACCTCGATCCTCTACGGCAATGAACTCTTTCTCAAGCTGTACCGTCACATTGAAGAGGGCCTGAATCCTGATCCGGAAATCGTGCGGTTTCTTTCTGAAGAGAAGGGCTTTTCCAATATCCCGCCTTTTGCGGGCGTGATGGAATATCTGCGGCAGGGGGCCGCGTCTGTCATCATCGGCCACCTTCAGGGTTTTGTCCCCAACCAGGGCGACGCCTGGAATTTCACCCTTGACGCGATCGGTCAGTATTTCGAGAGGGTGCTTTCAGGAGGCGCCGGGGTCAAGGATATTCCCCCGTGCCCGCCGTCGCTTGCAGGAATAACCTTTCAGGATATCCCCCCCCTGCTTCAGGAGCTGATCGGAGGATACTATCTCGAGATGATCTCAACGCTGGGAAAGAGAACAGGGGAACTCCATCTGGCGCTGTCCCGGCCGACGGAAGATCCGAATTTCGCGCCGGAGCCCTATACGATGCTGTATCAGAGGTCGGTGTACCAGTCGATGCGCAATCTGACGATGCGGGTGGTACAGCTGCTCAGGGGGGTGGTGAAGAAGATGCCGGAAGAGTTACGGGCGGAGGCATCTGAAATCCTCGCGGCAGAGCAGGATATACTGAAGAGCTTTCAGAAAATACTGGAGGGAAAGATCTCTGCCGTGAAAATCAGGTACCATGGTGACTATCATCTCGGGCAGGTCCTCTTCACCGGCAATGACTTTGTGATCATTGATTTCGAGGGAGAACCCGCACGTACGCTGAGCGAACGAAGGCTTAAGAGATCGCCGATCCGGGATGTAGCAGGCATGATACGCTCCTTCCATTACGCCGCTTACAACTCGCTTCTGAAGCAGACGTCGGTAAGGGCCGAGGATATCTCCCTTCTGGAGCGATGGTCTGATATCTGGTATTGCTATGTGAGCGGGATATTCCTCAGTTCCTACATGCAGACCGTGCAGAACGCTCCGTTTATCCCGCTTGAACAAAAGGAAACGGAAATTCTGCTCGAGTCATTTCTTCTCGAAAAAGCGGTGTATGAACTCGGCTATGAACTGAACAACCGTCCTGACTGGGTGATCATTCCGATCCGGGGAATAAAGCGGATCTTGCAGATAAACTGATACGAAAGGGGAAAAAATGCCGGAACAGACAGAAATCATCTACGATGTCAGCAGACTGACGGATCATGATATTTATCTCTTTAAGCAGGGAAATCACTTCAGGCTCTATGAGAAAATGGGCGCCCACGTGATGACGGTAAGCGGCCG
Source organism: Nitrospirota bacterium (assembly GCA_029858145.1). GTDB lineage: Bacteria > Nitrospirota > Thermodesulfovibrionia > Thermodesulfovibrionales > UBA6898 > JAOUFP01. The sequence goes on from JAOUFP010000109.1 coordinate 6,208, forward strand.
GGAGGGCATCCATTTTGCCGTCTGGGCGCCGAATGCAGCCCGGGTATGCGTAGCCGGCAATTTCAATGAATGGAACACGGAATCGCATCCCCTGAAGATCAGGGAGGATGGCTCGGGAATATGGGAAGGGTTTCTCCCCGGATTGGGCGAGGGGACTCTGTACAAGTATCATATTGTTTCCCGTTATCGGGACTACCGGGCCGATAAGGGAGACCCTTTCGCGTTTCAGTGGCAGGCACCTCCCTTGACCGCGTCCCTTGTTGCAGACCTGCGGTACGAGTGGCAGGACTCGGTGTGGATGAACAACCGCCGCAAGAATAATTCCCTGACTTCGCCCATCGCAGTATATGAAGTTCATCCCGGTTCATGGAGGAGGGTGCCTGAGGAGAACAACCGGCGGCTCACCTACAGGGAAATGGCAGAGTATCTCCCTGAATACCTCAGGGAAGCGGGTTTCACCCATGTGGAATTTACGCCGGTCATGGAGCATCCCTTCTACGGCTCATGGGGATATCAGACCACAGGATATTTTGCCCCCTCCAGCCGGTACGGAGCGCCCCAGGACTTTATGTATCTCGTTGACCGCCTGCATCAGTACGGCATCGGGGTGATCCTCGACTGGGTCCCTTCACATTTTCCGGACGACCTGCACGGGCTGGTCTTTTTTGACGGGACCCATCTCTATGAACACGCGGAGCCCATGAAAGGCTTTCATCCTGACTGGAACAGTTATATCTTCAATTACAGCCGGAATGAAGTGAGCTCCTTTCTCATCAGCAGCGCCCTTTTCTGGCTCGAAAAATACCACGCCGACGGCCTGAGGGTCGACGCGGTGGCGTCCATGCTGTATCTCGACTACGGCAGGAAGGAAGGCGAGTGGATCCCGAACGAATACGGGGGAAAAGAGAATATCGAAGCGATAACCTTTTTAAGAACACTTAACGAAGAGATATACCGCACGTTTCCCGATGTCCAGACCATCGCAGAGGAATCGACTGCCTGGCCGATGGTTTCGAGGCCGAATTATACGGGGGGGCTTGGCTTTGGCATGAAGTGGAACATGGGCTGGATGCACGATACCCTTGCTTATTTTTCGACAGACCCGGTTTTCAGGAAATATCACCACAATCAGCTCACCTTCAGCATCCTCTATGCCTTTTCTGAAAATTTCATGCTCTCGCTTTCCCATGACGAGGTGGTCTACGGCAAGGGCTCCCTGCTGAACAAGATGCCGGGGGACGACTGGCAGAAGTTCGCCAACCTGCGCCTGCTGTTCGGCTGTATGTATGCCCATCCCGGCAAAAAACTCCTGTTTATGGGAGACGAGTTCGGGCAGAGGAGGGAATGGGTGCATGAAGACAGCCTCGACTGGCATCTCCTTCAATCTCCGGAGCATCAGGGGGTCCAGACCTGGATCAAACATCTGAACATATTGTACAAAGGCGAACCCGCCCTCTACGAGATGGACTTTGACCCCGCGGGGTTTGAATGGGTGGACTGCAGCGACTGGGAAGCCAGCGTCATCACCTTTCTCAGAAATGGGAAGACGCCCGGAGACACCATGCTCGTCGTCTGCAATTTTACTCCTGTGGCGCGGCATAACTACCGGGTGGGTGTTCCCGCAGGGGGCTACTGGAGGGAGGTATTGAACAGCGACGCGCATGAATACGGCGGGAGCGGCCACGGCAACCTCGGGGGCGTTGAGGCGACCCCGGTGCCGTATCATGGCAGATATTATTCGCTT
>JAOUFP010000110.1 GCA_029858145.1 Nitrospirota bacterium
TACCTCCATAGCAAGGCCGCTGATAGCGAAGAAACAGATAGAGATCGCCCTGAAGGAAAAGGCCGATGCCGTGGCGCACGGAGCAACGGGCAAGGGGAATGACCAGATCCGCTTTGAGCTGACCTACTATGCCCTTAAACCGGATATAAAGGTGATCGCCCCCTGGAGGGAGTGGGCTTTTAATTCGCGGGAGTCGTTAATAGAGTATTCCGAGAAACATGGCATACCGGTAACCGCGACCAAGGCAAAGCCCTTCAGCACCGACAGGAATCTCCTGCATATCAGCTATGAAGGAGGAATTCTTGAAGATCCATGGGCTGAACCGCCGGCCGATATGTACACCATGACATCCCCTCTCGAGAAGACGCCAGCCAAGCCTGAATATGTTGAGATAGCCTTTGAAAAAGGCGACCCTGTCAGCATAAACGGCAAAAAAATGTCACCCGCGAAGCTGCTGGAGAAACTGAACGAGACAGGAGGCCGTCACGGGATAGGCAGGGTGGATATTGTAGAGAACAGGTTCGTCGGCATGAAATCAAGAGGGGTGTATGAGACCCCCGGCGGCACCCTGCTTCATGCCGCCAGAAAGGCTGTCCAGTCGCTGACCCTTGACAGGGAGGTGATGCATCTTCAGGACTCCCTCATGCCCAAATACGCGGAACTGGTCTACTACGGATTCTGGTTCGCTCCTGAACGTATCGCCCTGCAGAAGATGATAGACGAGATACAGAAGGACGTCACCGGAACCGCGCGGCTGAAACTCTACAAGGGCAACTGCCTGATTGTGGGCAGAAAATCATCAAAATCCTTGTATGATGCACGGCTGGCGACGTTTGAAGCAGAGAAGGTATATAACCAGAAGGACGCTGAAGGATTTATCAGGCTGAACGCGCTGCGGTTAAAGGCGAATAGATCCCTCAGGGGAAGGGATGTCTGATATCCGCTCCTGGATCGGCCTTTCCATGGTGCAGGATATCGGGCCGGTTACGAGCAGAAAATTACTCGCCGCCTTTGGAAGTCCTGAAGCCATTTTTCATGCGGACGCGGAAGCACTGCATTCTGTGCAGGGGCTCAGCAGGGAACGTGCCGGGAACATCAGGAAATTCAACCGGTGGGACGAAGTCGATAAATACGCCGGCATGATCGGGAAGAAAGGGATATCGGTCGTTCCTTTTCAGGATGACCGTTACCCCGAGGTGCTCAGGGAAATAGAAGGCGCGCCGATTGTGCTCTATATGAAGGGATCTTATCATCCCGACGACAGGTTCGGGATTGCGGTCGTCGGTTCGCGGCAGCATTCCCCGTATGGCGAATCCGTCACGCAGCGGATTTCTGCTGAACTGGCTGCTGCCGGCTTTACCGTCATCAGCGGCCTGGCGCGGGGGATCGATACCCTGGCGCATAAGAGCGCCCTTGCCGGAGGCGGGAGGACAATCGCGGTGCTGGGCTCAGGCCCTGACGTCTGCTATCCTCCCGAGAACAGGGGGCTCACGGAACGGATCGCGGCTTCGGGCTGCGTGATAAGCGAGTTTCTCCCGGGGACTCTGCCGAACAGGGAGAATTTTCCGCGCAGGAACAGGTTGATAAGCGGCCTTTCATTGGGTATCCTTGTGGTGGAGGCTACTGACAACAGCGGGTCCCTGATTACGGCAGGCTATGCCCTTGAGCAGAATAAAGAGGTGTTTGCTGTTCCGGGCAATATTACTTCCCGTAATTCGGAGGGGACCAACAAATTAATAAGACAGGGTGCGAAGATTGTCCTGAAGGCTGAAGACATCATCGAAGAGCTTGCCCCGGTGCTGAAAGGATATATCAGGATAAAGAAGAAGGAGAGCGCTGCCCTGCAGGGAGATGAGGAAAGGGTATGCATGATGCTCTCCCGGGAACCGAAGCATGTAGACCTGATATCAAGGGAAAGCGGGCTGTCGGTAAATCAACTGCTCAACCTGCTCCTTGCGCTGGAACTGAAGGGGATTGTAAAGCAGGCGAGCGGCAAAAGATTTTATATTGCATGAGGTGTAAATTTTGTCAAAAAAACTATTAAAGATTCTGCGGATGATTTCGGGTGATCTGAAAGACAGGGAATTTGTTTCAGACGAGATGCTTGAAACGCTCGACTACGATGAAATGGATATTATGAATATCGGCGAGGAACTCGAAAGCCTTGAACTGTTCGATTACCTCAATGATGACGAGCTTGACATTTTGAAGGGACTTATTGCTTATTTATTAATGAGAGACAGCTCGTACGAGAAAGAAGAGATATTGTCTTTAATTTTTGCCGGAGGAAAAAGGATCGTATGGAATTAGAAAAAAACGAAAACGGCGTGAAAGGGGCATAAGATGAAGTCACTGGTAATTGTAGAATCCCCTGCCAAGGCGAAAACCATCAGCAAAATCCTCGGTAAAGATTTTGAGGTAAAGGCGTCGGTTGGCCATATAAAGGATCTGCCCGTAAAGGAAATGGGCATAGATATAGAGAATGACTTCACCCCGAATTACATCGTCATCCCGGGGAAAGAGAAGGTCATCAAGGAACTGAGAAAGGCCTCCAAAGATGCCGAGGAAATTTACATAGCCCCTGACCCTGACAGGGAAGGTGAAGCCATCGCCTGGCACATTGCGGATGAAGTGAAGGGCAAATCCAAAAAAATCTACCGGATAAAATTCAATGAAATTACAAAGTCGGCGGTGCTCGAGTCGATGAAGAACCCCGGACAGATAGACATGCAAAAGGTGGACGCCCAGCAGGCCAGGAGGGTGCTGGACAGGCTGGTCGGATATGAATTAAGCCCTCTTCTGTGGAGGAAGGTCAGGAGGGGACTGAGTGCGGGAAGGGTGCAGTCGGTTGCGGTAAGACTGGTGGTAGAGAGGGAACGCGAGGTCGAGGCGTTCAAACAGGAGGAGTACTGGTCTGTCAACGCGGAATTTGAAGGCACAAAGAAGCCGCAGTTCTGGGCAAAGCTTTTTAAGTTCAATAACCAGAAGGTCGACATAAAGAATGCCTTGGAGGCGAACGGCGTCCTTGAGGATTTAAAAGACAGCAAATACCTCCTGACGAAGATTGACCGCAAAAAAAGAAGACGGATGCCGTCACCTCCCTTTATCACGAGCACGCTGCAGCAGGAGGCCTCGAGGAAATTACGCTTCACCGCAAAAAAGACCATGACGGTGGCCCAGCAGCTTTATGAAGGAATTGAACTGGGAGAAGAAGGTTCGGTGGGCCTCATCACCTACATGAGAACCGATTCCAACAGGATCGCCGCCGAGGCGCAGCAGGCGGCAAGAGAGTTTATAGGCACGACCTACGGGAAGGACTTTGTCCCTGAAAAACCTCCCGTATACAAGAGCAAGGCCTCGGCGCAGGAGGCCCATGAGGCGATAAGGCCTACTTACCTGCAAAACAGTCCCGAGACGATAAAACACTACCTGAACAAGGACCAGAACTCCCTCTATAAGCTCATCTGGAACCGGTTCATCGCGAGCCAGATGTCGCCCGCAGAGATCGAGCAGACAACGTTTGAGATTTCCTGTGATACGGACAGGTGCAGGGGAGAAACGGTCTTCAGGGCTACAGGCAGCGTGGTGAAGTTCCAGGGGTTTATGGCCCTCTATACGGAGGGGACGGATGAGATCCTGGATGAAGGCGAGGCAGTCCTGCCTGATTTAAAAGAGGGGGAGAAGCTGCAACTCCTGCACCTCGAGCCAAAGCAGCATTTTACCCAGCCGCCGCCGCGGTATACAGAGGCGACGCTGGTAAAGGCGCTGGAGGAAAAAGGCATCGGCAGGCCGAGTACCTATGCCGCGATCCTTTCAACCATACAGGACAGAAAATATGTTCATAAGACCGAAGGGAAGTTTGCACCGACAGAGCTCGGTGTCGTCGTCAATGATCTCCTCGTGGAACGGTTTGCCGAGCTTATGGATGTCGGTTTTACGGCCAGCATGGAAGAAAACCTTGATCATATAGAAGATGGCAAGCTGAAGTGGGTAAGGGTGGTCAAGGACTTCTACAGTCCTTTCCACGAGAAGCTCACAGAGGCCCTTGCGATCAAAGGGAAGGTAAAACCCCAGGATATCCCCACAGAGGCTGCCTGTGAAAAGTGCGGCAAGCCGATGGTCATACGCTGGGGCAGGCACGGAAGGTTCATGGCATGCACAGGCTTCCCTGAATGCAAGACGACCAAGCCTCTTGAAGGAGAAACACCGTCTGCAGCGCCAGTGGAGACGGAAGAGAAATGCTCCAAGTGCGGCTCTCCGATGGTCCTTAAATCCGGAAGGTTCGGAAAATTCCTTGCCTGTTCGCAATATCCCGAATGCAAGACGACCAAGCCCCTGGCAACCGGGGTCAAATGTCCTGAAGACGGCGGAGATATCGTGGAGCGGAGATCCAAAAGAGGCAAATCTTTCTGGAGTTGCAGTAATTATCCGAAATGCAAATTTGCGACCTGGCATAAGCCGGTCCCCAAAAAATGCCCAAAGTGCGGCGCCGCATTTTTGGCGGAAAAATGGGACAGGGCGGGCAATGCGACGCTTTCGTGCCTGAATAAAGAGTGCGCTCACAAGGAAGAAGTGCGGAGGGAAGAGGTCCCGGCTGCGGGCTGATTTTCCCGCTTGCGCACGAGTACAATACGGTGTTGAACTGAGACTGTCCCCGGCATCCGGGCAGGCTGCGGCAGGGGCGGCCTCGAGGCCGTGCCAAACAGGAAAATGGTGCCCTGTTATTTATGAAAAGAGCATTTATTATCGGTGTGGGCGGGAGTTGCAGCAATTCCGGGAAGACAACGCTTGCATGCGCGCTGCTGAAATATTTGAAGAAAGGCCGCAGCGCACAGCAGGGAAGAGAAAAAAAGGGCGAAGATTCCGTGCATGCCGCTCCTGCCGAAGCGTGCCCTCAGCCTGACGGGGAGGAAAAATGGGGAGCGGTTAAATATACAAAAACAGAGCTGTACGCCTCTGTTATTGATGACAGGGCTGCCCTCTCCGAAAAGGATAAGGATACCGGGAGGTTTATCGAGGCGGGCGCGGACGATGTGGTTTGGGTCAAATCGCCCCCGCAGGATCTGAACGAGGTGCTCCCGATGGCGATGGACAGGCTTTCCCGGCTTGACGGAGTGATCGTAGAGGGCAACAGCGTTATTGAGTTTTTAAACCCTGATATTGTAATATTTATACTTGGAAATAAAAAAACGCTCTGGAAGGCAGGCATTGAAAGGCTTGTTGAAATCTCTGATATAATCGTATATGAAAATGAATCCGAACTACCTGAAATCGCGAAGACAAAAAGACTTTTCCCACGAGACATGTCCGGGGAACACGGGCTTCAGGATTTATTCTCATTCATTTCTGAGTTGATGCATGAAAGAAAAGCTGAGAGAAGAGATGATGAAAAAGGCTGTTGACAGAAAACTCTCCTGCGCTGCTGCAAGGGAAATCGCTGAGGACCTCGGCATCCCGTACTCCGAGGTTGGCGCCGCTGCGGATGAACTCGGCATAAAGATCAAAAACTGTCAGCTTGGTTGCTTCTGATGGAAATCATCCTTTTTGAACTGGCGCTGACCTTCTATTTTGCCGCGTCTATTGTGTGCATCCTGGAGCTTTTCAAGGGCACCAGGACTACCTCGAGGATCATGCTCAGCCTTGTCGCAGCCGGCTTTGCCCTGCACACCGCCAATATCATCGCCAGGTATGTCATTTCAGGGCATATCCCCATAGCGAATCTGCATGAGGCTTCTTCCTTTTTTTCCTGGTGCATTGTCCTGCTCTTCTTCTATCTTGAATACCGGTATAAACTCGGGCTTCTCGGTTCTTTTATCATGCCGGTTGTGTTTGTCCTCATGCTGTCTTCCTCGATGCTGCCGCGCAAGATTGAACCCCTCAGCCCGGTGCTGCAGAGTAACTGGCTTGGAATACATACCGTGCTCGCCTTCCTTGGTTACGCGGCCTTTGCCATGGCCTTCGGCATAGGGCTCATGTATCTCATCCAGGAACACTACGTCAAATCAAAGCATCTCGGCGGGCTTTTCAGGAAACTGCCGAGCCTGCAGATACTCGATGAAATAAATTACCGGCTGATTACGATAGGCTTCCCTCTGCTCACCCTCGCCATTATAAGCGGTGCCTTATGGGCCGAAAGCGCCTGGGGGAGTTACTGGAGATGGGACCCCAAGGAAGTCTGGTCTCTGATAATCTGGTTTATCTATGCGCTGGTACTGCATGTGCGGCTGACAGCAGGCTGGAGGGGGAAAAGGGCCGCGATACTCTCCATTATAGGGTTCTGCGGCGTTCTCTTCACGTTCTTCGGCGTTAATCTTCTTCTCAAAGGATTGCACGCGTTTTAATGAAAACCGTAGTCATTGGATTGAATCATAAAACGGCGGATGTCGATCTCAGGGAGAAGCTGGCTTTTAACGGCCCGAAGCTTGAAGAGGGGATACGCCGGATAAGGGAACTTCCCGAGGTCAGGGAGACCGTCATTATTTCTACCTGCAACCGGGTCGAGATTTATCTTGCCGTGAAAGATGTCGGCAAGGCATATGAAGCGGTAAAAGATTTTTTGGCCGGGTTTTTTGATATCAGGAAGGAGTCTCTCGACAAGGCTCTGTATCTCCATGATGATATGCACGCAGTCAGGCATATCTTCAGGGTCGCCTCGAGCCTCGATTCGATGGTGGTCGGGGAACCACAGATACTGGGGCAGTTGAAAGAGGCCTTTGAATTCGCCCTCGAAAGAAAGACAACAGGGGTTCTCCTGAACCGTCTGCTGAAAAAAGCCATTTCCGTCGCCAAAAGGGTCAGGACCGAGACAAAGATAGCGGAAAACGCCGTATCGATAAGCTTTGCAGCGGTTGAACTGGCAAAGAAGATCTTCACCGACCTTGCGGGAAAAACGTTTATGCTCCTCGGGGCAGGAGAGATGGCCGAGCTTGCAGCCAAGCATATGATAAACAATGGCGTAAAAGATATTGTCGTTGCCAACAGGACTTATGAAACCGGATGCAATCTTGCGAGGGAATTCAACGGCAGGGCGATACGGTTCGATGCATACCTGAATGAACTGGTGCACGCGGATATCCTCATCTGCTCAACGGGCGCTCAGAACTATGTCCTTATGAAGAATCAGATGCAGCAGGTGATGAAGGAGCGGAAGAACAGGCCGGTGTTTATTATCGATATTTCCGTCCCCAGGAATATCGATCCCGGGATAAATGACTTGAATAACGTTTACCTCTACGACGTCGACGACCTGCAGGGCGTTGTGGATACGAATATCCTCGAAAGGCAGAAGGAGGCGACGAAGGCAGAGGACATTATTGGAGAGGAGATCGAGACCTTCAAAAAATGGTTATCCTCTCTTGATTCCGTTCCTGCGGTGATAGCGCTGAGGGAAAAAGCCGAGGCGATCAGGAAAGAGGAGCTGGAAAAGCTGATGAACCGCCTTTCGGAAATCGGGGAGAAGGACAAAAAAGCGATAGAAGGAATGGCCAGCTCCATAGTCAATAAACTGATCCACCCTCCGACCATTGCCCTGAAAGAAGATTCCGAAGACAGGGATATACTGATAGCCACAATTAAAAGACTTTACGGATTAAATGGAGAGGATGATGACAAAGAATAAAGTTGTGATAGGGACGCGCGGCAGCAAACTTGCACTCTGGCAGGCTGAATGGGTCAAGGCAGAGCTGGAGAGAATGAACCCCGGGCTGCGGGTTGAACTGAACAAGATAAAGACAACCGGAGACATGATACTGGATGTGCCGCTCGCAAAGGTCGGAGGCAAGGGGCTTTTTGTAAAAGAGATAGAGGAGGCGATGCTTGGCGGACAGGCTGATCTCGCGGTGCACAGCATGAAAGACGTCCCTACCGAATTCCCCGAAGGGCTTGAACTCGCCGCGATATGCAAGAGAGAGGACCCGAGAGATGCCTTCATCACACAGATTGAAGAT
>JAOUFP010000111.1 GCA_029858145.1 Nitrospirota bacterium
TCCTGAAGAGGGCGCTGCGCCTCAGTCCGCGCTCCAGGGTCCGCAGGCAGCACACGCCGGCTGATGTATTTTTGCGCTCCCTTGCCGAAGAACGGCAGGAGGAGGCGATAGCGGTAATACTTTCAGGAAACACTTCAGATGGCTCATACGGGATCAGGGCGATAAAGGCAGAGGGCGGCATTGTCTTTGCGCAGGATGAACATTCAACAAAATATGCGGGTTTGCCGCAGAGTGCCGTTGCGACCGGTTGCGTTGACTTCATGCTGCCTCCTGACAGGATCGCAGGTGAACTACTGAGAATAAGCAGGCAGCCATATCCGTCCCCTGCAAAGAGCGGGGAGACCGCAGGGGCAATGTCCGGAGCAGAAGATAATCTCAACCAGATCTTCAGCACGGTCCGGATTGCAACCGGCGTTGATTTTACGTTATACAAGCGCACGACGGTAAAACGCAGGATAATGAGGAGAATGCTCCTGCACCGGATGGACGACATCGAAGCCTACACAGAGTATCTGAAGGAAAATCCGTCAGAGGTGAACGGACTCTCTCAGGACCTGATGATTAAAGTGACTTCTTTTTTCAGGGAGCCCGGCACCTTCAGTGCCCTGAAGAAACTTGTTTTCCCCTCCATCACCAGAAAAGCATCAACAGAAACACCGGTCAGGATATGGGTCCCTGCCTGCTCAACAGGGGAGGAGGCGTATTCCATAGCCATCTGCCTCAAGGAATTTTCAGATGAAAAGAAACTGTCCCTGCCGTTCCAGATCTTTGGAACAGACATAGACGAAGCAGCCTTGATGAAGGCCCGCAAAGGGGTATTTCCTGTAAGCATTTCAAGCGACGTATCACCGGAGAGGCTCAAGCGTTTCTTTATAAAATCAGAGGGCGGCTACAGGATAAACACGTCTATCCGGGAGATGTGCATATTCGGCCGGCAGAACCTTATCGAAGACCCTCCCCTGTCAAAGGTCGATTTTGTCAGTTGCAGGAATATGCTCATTTATTTCGGCCCCCTGCTCCAGAAAAGGACGATGCCGATATTTCATTATGCCCTCAAGCCTGCCGGATTTCTGATGCTCGGCACATCGGAGACCATAGGGGAATTTTCATCGCTTTTTTCGCTTATTGACAAGAAAAGCAAGATTTATTCGAAAAAAGCCGCGTCAGCAAGACCTTATGGCGAGCAGCTGCCCGCGGCATCCATTGACAGACGGGCGGCTGCAGTTAAAAGGAGGGCGGCGACTGTCATTGATATCCGGAGAGAGTCTGACAAGATAGTCCTGAAACGGTTCTGCCCTGCCGGCGTGGTTATCAATAAGGACATGAAGGTGCTCGAACTCCGCGGTGATACGAGTCCCTATCTCGCTCCTGCTCACGGTGCGGCGGGTGTGAACCTCAGGGAAATGGTTCGCGAAGGCATTGCAGCAAGGCTTTTGGCAGCAATACGCAAGGCCGCGAAGGACAACCTGCCGGTCAGAAGCGAAGGCGTGAGGGTTATCCACAACAGGCGTGCACGGAAGATCAATATTGAGGTGGTACCGTTCATGCCCACGGCCGCAAAGGAATGTTATTTTTTGGTGCTTTTTGAAGAACCGGTAATCCATACTTACCTGCATGATGAAACCGGGCATGCTGTCAGCGGCGGCGCAACTCTACCGCTGCAAAAAAAGGGGCGAAGACAGATGAGCGCTAAAGAGCGGGAGGAAGAGGACAAGATAACCCTTTTAACAAATGAGCTTGCAGCAACAAAGGAACACCTGAGAACCATAATCTGCGAACATGAGATATCAAACGATGAATTCCAGTCCTTTAATGAAGAACTGCAGTCAAGAAACGAGGAACTGCAGTGCATCAACGAGGAACTCGAAACCGCCAAGGAGGAGATCCAGTCAACAAACGATGAACTCACCACGGTCAACGACGAACTGCAGAGCCGGAACCTCGAATTGGCGGAGATCAATAACGACCTGATAAATGTTCTTTCCGGCGTCGAAATACCCGTGCTTTTCCTCGGGACCGGCCTTCAGATAAGGCGGTTCAATTCTGCCGCTGCCAAATTGCTGAACCTCATCCCTTCTGACGCCGGCCGGCCCATAACTGATATCAGGACCAATATCTGTGTGCCTGAACTCAGCGAAATGATCCTCTCTGTAATCGGTACTGCAGCCATGCACCAGCAGGAGATCACGGACAGGGACGGCCGCTGGTATTCCATGACAATAAGGCCGTACAAGGCGCTTGATAACAGTGTTGACGGGGTATTGATCACCTTTGTGGACATCCACGAGATAAAACTTAATTCCGTACGGCTGAAGGAGGCCCGCGATTACGCGGAGGCTATCGTCGAAACGGTGTCGCAGCCCCTTGTGGTGCTGGACGCTGACCTGAGGGTGATAACTGCAAACACCTCGTTCCACAGGAAATTCCGGACAAAGCCGGAGGCGACTGAAAACTGCCTTTTCTATGACCTGGAAGGCGGCAGGTGGAACATTCCGCGCCTCAGGATACTACTGGAAGGTGTTTCGGCCAGGGACGAGTTTTTTGAAAACGTTCAGGTTGATATCGAGTTCCGGAATGCAGGCCGCAGGATCATGCTCCTCAATGCGCGGCGGATTTCCAGGGGAGATCACCAGCCACAGATGATTTTGCTGGCCATGGAGGACATCACAGAGCGGAAGAAGATCGAAGAGCGGCTGTTCCAGGCAAACAGGTTTTTATCGTTATTGGGCGAGGCCATGCCGGTTGCCTTTTATGTCTGCAAGGCAGGGGGCGATCTCGCCATGACCTATATCAGCGATAACATAAAATCCCTGACCGGCTTTGAACCGGAGGAATTTACGTCCGATCCTTCCTTATGGACCGAAAACATACACCCTGACGATAAAGAACGGGTGATCCGGAAACTCTCGGAAATTTTCAGGGAGGGGACTTTCGAGCATGAATACCGGTGGAGAGTCTCCGACGGCTCATACAGGTGGTTTTATGACGTGCTGCAACTCGTACACTCGCCGGAAGACGGAGATAGCTCTGTAGTCGGCACCTTTATCGATATTACCAAACGTAAAAAAGCAGAGGAGGAAATGCGGATAAAGACCGTACTGCTGGAGACGGCCTCTGACGCGATTCTGCTTCTGGATCAGGATGCCAATTTTCTCTATTTCAACACCGCGTTTATCCGTATGACGGGCTATCCGAGGGAAGAGCTGGCAGCGCGCAGGCTCCACGACATCGAACCGCCCGAGTTCGCGGAGAAAATCCAGGATAACATCGCCATGCTGCTGCTGCAGGGGGAGGCTGTGTTCGAATCAGCATACCAGCGGAAAGACGGGACCGTTGTGCCCGTCGAAGTCCATGCCCTCGTCATCAGCTTATCGGGGAGGCAGGTCATCCTGAGCGCGGTGCGTGATATCACCGAGCGAAAGCGTGTCGAGAATGTTCTTTCCTTCCTGGCGCACTGCGGGACAAGCCCGGGAGAGGATTTTTTCGAGTCGCTTGCGCTGTACCTCGCCGGAAGCCTTGGCATGGACTTTGTCTGCATCGACCGTCTGGAGGGAGACCTGCTGACCGCCCGGACAGTGGCGGTGTACTTTGACGGGAAGTTCGAGGACAACGTGTCTTATACCCTTCACGATACGCCCTGCGGAGAGGTGGTCGGGAAGGATGTCTGCTGTTTTCCCTCTGGCGTCTGCCGTCTGTTCCCCCGGGACGTGGTCCTTCAGGACATGAAGGCGGAAAGTTATGTCGGGGTGACGCTCTGGAGCCATTCGGGGCAGCCGATTGGCCTGATCGCCGTCATCGGACGGAAGCCGCTGGAGAATCCCCGAGCGGCGGAATCCATCCTGAAAATGGTGGCTGTGCGCGCCGCTGCCGAGCTGGAGCGCAGGCAGGCCGATGAATCGCTGCTTGCCAGCGAGGAGAGGCTCAATCAGGCCCAGCAGATCGCCCATCTCGGCAGCTGGGAACTCGATCTCACGGCAAACCGGCTCATCTGGTCCGACGAAGTCTACCGGATGTTCGGACTGCTGCCTCGGGAATTTCCCGCGACGTATGAGGCATTTCTTGAGACAGTGCACCCCGGCGACCGTGCGGCAGTTGATGCCGCCTATTCCGGCTCGCTGAGAGAGGGAAGGAATACCTATGAAATCGAGCACCGGATTGTGCGAAGGCATACGGGAGAGGTCCGGCATGTTCATGAGAAGTGCGAGCACATCAGGGATGAGACAGGAAGAATCATCCGTTCCATTGGCATGGTGCAGGACATCACCGAGCGCAAACAGACAGAGGAGGCGTTGCGGAAGAGCAACTCTTTTAATCAGAGCATCATTGACAGCAGCAACGACTGCATCAAGATCCTGGATATGGAAGGGCGGCTGCAATATATGAGTCCGGCGGGTCAGCACGTGCTTGGAATCGAGGACATCGGAAAATACCTCAACATCCCCTATGAGGAGTTCTGGAGAGGCACTGACCATCGGGCCGCGCTGGAGGCAATCCGCAAGGCCAGACAGGGACTCAGCGGGTCATTCCAGGGGTATTGTCCGACTGTCAACGGCGCCCCAAAATGGTGGGACGTTGCTATTACGCCGGTTGTCGGCGCCGATGGAAGACCTGAACGCCTGCTGGCGGTGTCCCGCGACATCACCGAACGCAAGCTTGCGGAAGAGGAGCTGTCTGTTATTACGCAGCGCCACCAGCTCGCCCTGAAGTCAGGCCATCTCGGCGTCTGGGATTGGGATGTACAGACCGGCGTTATGTTCTGGGACGACCGGGTGCTCGAACTCTACGGCATTTCGCGGGAGGCCTTTCACGCCTCTGTTGACGTCTGGAAGGAGGGACTGCATCCCGAGGACCGCTCCCGGGCCATCGCGGAGAGTGAAGCGGCCCTGCGTGGAGAACGTGAATTCGACACCGAGTTCAGGGTCAGGCATCCTGACGGAACCGTAAAGACGATCAAGGCCAACGCCTTCGTGATCCGCGACGCGGACGGCAATCCCCGGAGGATGATCGGGCTGAACCGGGACATCACCGAGCAGCGGAGGGCGGAGGATGAGCTGCGCAGGACGGTCAGGCAGCTGCATTGCCTCTACAGAATCTCCAGTCTGGCAGGAATACCGGGGATCACAGAAGAGGAGATCCTCAGGGGAATTGTCGAGCTTACACCGAAGGCCCTGCATCATCCGGAGAGGGTGTGCGCGAGGGTTGTCTTCGAAAACGCGGAGTTCAAAACCGGCGATTTCCGGGAAACAGCCTGCAGGCTGACCGCCGATGTGGCGGTGAATGAGACGCGGGCCGGGGTTCTGGAGGTCTGTTCCTTTAAAGAAACAACGGCAGGCGAAGAGGACCCCTTCCTGGATGAAGAACGAAAACTGATCGACGCTGTAGCTCTGCAGTTGGGCGTGATCATCGCGCGGCTGAGGATTGAGGAGGAATTGAGGAGGTCACACCATGATCTGGAGGTGCGGATCGCAGAACGCTCAGAGGAACTCATCCGCAACAATATCCTTCTCGCCGCAATCTCGGGCGCCCAGTCGCGGTTGATCAGCGAGTGCGAGCCGCAGGAGATCTTCGAGGGGATGCTGACGGAAATTCTCGCCATAACCGACAGCGAATACGGCTTCATGGGCCGGGTGCTGACCACACCGGAAGGGAAGCCGTATCTGAAGATGTACGCGACAAAGGATATAGCCTGGAGCGATGAAACGCGCATGCTGTACGAGCAGAATGCCGCGAAGGGTCTGGAGTTCCACAATCTGGACACGTTGTTTGGGGCAGTGCTGAAGACCGGCCGGCCGGTTATCTCGAACGACCCGGAGCGCGACCCGCAAAGGGGCGGCCTGCCGCACGGCCATCCGCAGATGCGCTCCTTCATGGGGATCCCTGTTTACAGCGGGAGCAGCATGGTCGCGATGCTCGGCATCGCGAACCGGCCAAACGGGTATCGTGAGGCGATGATCGAGTTTCTGCAGCCGCTGCTGTCCACCTGTGCCACGATCAGCGAGGCCCTTCATATGAATCAGAACCGGAAGAAGGCGGAGGAAGAGCTTCGTTTCGCCTACCGCGAGCTGCAGTACCGGCAGATGGAGATTGAGGCACTTCTGGAGAGTGCGCGGGCGGCTTTGAAATATCGTGATTTCAGGGATGTGGCGAGGGCCATATTCAATCTCTGCAAGGACCTGACAGGGTCTACCGGAGGATATGTTGCCCTGCTGTCCGGGGACGGGACTCAAAATGAGGTCATTTATCTGGATTCGGGCGGAAGGCACTGCACCGTTGACCCTTCACTTCCGATGCCTGTGCGCGGACTGCGTGAAATGGCCTACCGCAACGGCAGGGGGGTATTCCATAACAGTTTCCGCGACAGTGAATGGATGAAATTCATACCGGAGGGACACGCTCCCATAGAAAATGTCCTGTTCTCACCACTCATCATCAGAGGGAAGGCTGTCGGTTTGTTCGGTCTGGCCAACAAACACGGTGGTTTTTCGGAAGCAGACGTCCACATCGCGGCGGCGTTCTGTGACATCGCCGTAATTGCCTACAGCAACAGCCGAACGTCCAGGGAGCTGCAGGAAAGCGAGAAGCGGTACAAGACGCTCGTTCAATCAGTGACAGATTATATTTATTCCGTGGAGATCAAAAACGGCGTGCCAACAGACACAAAACACGGCCCGGGCTGTGTTGCGGTGACCGGCTACAGCTCGGTGGAATTCAAGGGTGATCCATATCTCTGGTACCTGACAATTCATGAGGAAGACCGGGCAGCCGTATTGCAGCAGGCCAATAATATTATATCAGGGGAGCGTATAGATCCGGTTGAACACAGAATCCGCCACAAAGACGGCTCTGTGAGGTGGGTGAAGAATACCGTGGTGCGGCGCTTTGATGAATCGGGGCGGTTAACCGCATATGACGGCCTCGTGTCGGACATAACAGAGCGCAAGCATTTTGAGAGCGCCCTGCAGGAGAGCGAAAACCGCTACCGGACATTATTTGAATTGGCCACTGATGCTATCTTTATCCTGGATGCAGAGGGAGAAGACGCAGGCAGGATTGTGGCGGCCAACCACGCCGCGGCATGCATGCATGGATATACTGTCGATGAGCTGGTGGAGATGAACATAGCAGAACTCTATCCCCCGGAGACCGCGGAGGAAATTCCGGCAATCTTCCGGCAGATTTTAAAGGAAGGGTTCGTCAAGACAGAACTCTACCACAGGAAAAAAGACGGGGAGCCTTTCCCCGTCGAAAAAAGCGCCGGACTGCTCGAGCTTGAGGGTCGCAAGTATGTCCTCGTCTTTGACAGGGACGTAACCGAACGGAAAAAAGCTGAAGACGAAAGAGACAGGCTCATAGGCGAACTGCAGGAAGCTTTAAGCAGGGTTTCCCGTTCTCAAAAGGAGTGGCTGGACACCTTTGACAGCATCACCGATCATATTTCGATCATCGATAAAGACTTCACCATTCTCAAGGCCAACAGGTCCTTTTCATGCAGCTACGGCTTTCATCCCAGGGACATAATAGGCAAAAAGTGCTATGAAGTCGTTCATGGGCTTCACGCGCCGGTCGAGAATTGTCCTCACGCGACAACCTTGCAGGAACTGATACCGGTAACACGAGAGGTCCTTGATCCCAAAACAACGGGGATATTCAGAGTGTCGACCTATCCGTATCACTCCCCTGAAGGAGATTTTATCGGTTCAATTCATATTGCAAAAGACATTACCCTGGAAAAAGAAAAGGAATTGCAGTTTATCAGGAGCGAAAAACTGGCCTCACTCGGCCAGCTTTCGGCGGGGATGGCCCATGAGATAAACAACCCCATCAATTTCATAATGGCCAACGCGCATCTGCTTTCCGGGATATGGAAAGATGTTCTGAAGATCCTGCGGCTGCACTACGAAGACCAGGGCGATTTTTTGATCGGGGGGTTTTCGTTTTCGAAC
>JAOUFP010000112.1 GCA_029858145.1 Nitrospirota bacterium
TAATACTTCGCCTGCTATCTCATCCATTTTCTCTGCCAGTCTGATGTCAATTCCCCTCTTTACTTCTTCAGGGAGGTTATTTATATCTGCGCCATTCAGTTTCGGCATAATAACAGTCTTTATTCCAGCACGTTTCGCAGCCAGCACTTTTTCTTTTAATCCCCCAACAGGCAAGATCCTGCCGCTCAAAGTAAGTTCTCCCGTAATCGCGATATTTCTCCTTGCAGGCCTCTCTGTCAGAAGCGAAATCAGGGCTGCCGCTATAGTCGCGCCCGCCGAAGGCCCATCTTTGGGAATCGCTCCCGCAGGCACATGTATATGAATGTCATGATTTTCAAAAAAATCTTCCGGAATATTCAGTCGGGAAGCATTGCTTCTTATGTAACTTAAAGCAGCCTGCGCTGACTCGCGCATTACCGTGCCAAGAGAACCCGTCAATATCAACTCCTTATTCCCTTTCATCTTTGCCGCCTCAACAAAAATTATGTCGCCGCCGGCATCCGTCCAGACAAGTCCGGTAACAATCCCTACGCTGTTCATGCCTTCAGCACCTTCAAAATAATATTTTCTAGGACCGAGAAGCTCCTCAACCAAAACAGGCGTAACTTCAAGACGCTGCGGGTGATCTTTGGCGTGAACAAATTTCAGGGCTATTTTTCTGCAGAGCGCAGCTACCTGTCTTTCCAGGTCTCTTATCCCCGCTTCACGGGTATATTCCTGAACAATTTTCTTCATCGCCTCGCCCGTAAATTCCGGCGGTGTATCGCTTAGGCCTATCTGCTGAATCTGCTTCGGAACAAGGTAGCGCAGGCCGATATGTATCTTTTCATCCTCAGTATATCCTGAGAATTCAATGATCTCCATTCTGTCCCTCAGGGCATAGTGAATATTTTCAGCCACATTTGCGGTCACGATAAAGATGACCTGAGAAAGATCAAAGGGAATATCGAGATAATGATCAATAAAGCTGCGGTTTTGCTCCGGATCGAGCACTTCCAGCAACGCAGAGGAAGGATCCCCCTTGAAATCCTCTCCAATCTTGTCGATTTCATCCAGCATAATAAGCGGATTGGAAGTCTGCAAGCGGCGGATTTCTTCAATTATCCGTCCGGGCAGGGCACCCGCATAGGTTCTTCGATGCCCCCTTATCTCAGCCTCGTCTTTTATCCCCCCAAGGGATATCCTGACGAATTTTCTGCCGAGGGCCTGCGCGATAGAATTTCCCAAAGAAGTCTTTCCGGTCCCCGGAGGGCCTGAAAAACAGAGAACAGAACCCTTTGGGGAGACTAAAGCAAAACGCTTTTCAACAGCCTCCCGTACGGTTGCTCGTACCTCGTCAAGCTTGAAAGGCTTGGTAATATAATGAAAGGCACCTTTCCTGATGGTTTCGACAGCAGAATCGATAGAGGCATGACCGGTAATCATTATTACCATAGTATTTGGCTGACGGGACTTGATTTTTTCGAGTAAGGCGATTCCGTCAATATTGCTCATCTTCAAATCAGTCATTACCACATCGAATTCAGAAACTGAGAACTTTTCGAGTGCATCCATTCCATCTGCGGCGGTCTCAACAACGTAGTTTTCCTTTTTCAGAATATGCTCCAGATTCTTCCGGGCGATCTCTTCATCGTCAACAATGAGTACTCTTGCCCTCCTGTTCCTGAGCAGCGTCCTGACAGCAAGATGTTCCATTATCCTTTCCTTCACTGCCTTCAGCCCATAATGCCGTTCTTCAAGAATCTTTTCCGCCCTCGCAATATCGAGATTATCCTCTGTTTTTTTATTCCATGGAAGGCTCAGGAGATATTCGATATAGTTCATACCGATAGAGAATTCCGCCGCACTGGAATTCATCCTGGATAAGAGATCCACCTCCCTCTGGGCGATATCCCTGACATGCGACGGGAGAAAGGCTGCAGCAACCATTTGCCTGAGTCCGTCAACCGTATCGTTCTGAGTTCTCTCTTCAGATTTCTTAAATATGCTCATCTTTTCAATATTACACAAAATATGACAGAAAATGTCCGTAATTTATTATATCTGAACGCTATTACTCCCTTGAGGGCTCTCATTATTGGTGTTGCAAAGTCAGAGCCCTTTGTTGCTTATTGCAATATCCAGATGCTATTATATCTTAAATATGCCTAAATACTATTCAAGCCTGCGTCAAAAGATAATTTTCGGCTATTACCTGATCGTTTCCGTCATTGTGGCATTATCTGTCTTTGCCTTTTTCGAGCTGAGATTTATCGAAAAGAAGGTAACGTTTGGTGAAGTAATTTCAGAGTTCTTTGATACAACGCTCGAGATCAGGAGATTCGAAAAGAATTACTTCCTGTATAGTCAGCAATCAGATTATCTTGAAAATATCCGTTACGTTGAAAAAGCGCAAAGCATCCTGGAAAATAACACCGCAGGATTTGAAGCAATCGCGTCCCCGCAGCAAATAGCAAAGCTTAAACGCGATTTGCGGGACTATAAGGAGCTTATCGATTTTTACTCATCCAAAAAATCAGAAGTTTTGTTTAGAGAAAACTCAGTTGTCGCACCAATGCAGGAAATGGCACTGGAGAGTAAGCTGAGAAAAATCGGCAAGGACATTATCACCATCGCTGAGGGCATATCAAAAGCTGAGCAAAAGAATATTCAGCTGCTGCTCAACAATTCCCAAAACATCATCGTCTTTTCAATTATTTCGGTTATCATCTTGACGATCATTCTGGGCCGTGTGCTGTCACACATGGTAGTAAAACCGCTTCAGGCGCTTGAAGAAAGTATGGGGGTCATAGCAGACGGGCAGTTCGAAACGATATCGATAAACTCCCATGACAGGGAAATAGTTTCACTTGCCAATGCTTTCAATACCATGCTCAAGGAACTTGAACTGAGACAGAAGCATATAATCCAGTCCGAAAAGCTCGCCTCCCTCGGCACCCTTCTGTCAGGAGTGGCGCACGAACTGAATAATCCCTTGTCAAACATATATTCGTCTTCTCAAATCCTTGCAGAGGAGATTGAGGATGCCGATCTCGACTATAAAAGGGAATTGCTTATGCAAATTGAGGAGCAGACTGAAAGGGCAAGGAATATTGTCAGGTCGCTTTTAGACTTCTCAAGGGACAAG
Organism: Nitrospirota bacterium; assembly: GCA_029858145.1. Lineage (GTDB taxonomy): Bacteria > Nitrospirota > Thermodesulfovibrionia > Thermodesulfovibrionales > UBA6898 > JAOUFP01. The sequence continues at coordinate 3,128 of JAOUFP010000112.1, forward strand.
GTTTTTAAGAAGGAAAATATCCCCCTGAAGCGTCTCTTTGAAGAAACAATCCGGTTTGTAAAAGGTCAGACACCAACGGGAATAACGCTAAGACTAGATGTTCCTGACTCTATTTATGTCATTGCGGATAAACAGAGAATCCAACAGGCTTTTTTAAACCTGATTAAGAATGCTATCGAGTCAATCGATACGGAAGGAACGGTTACCATCGCTTCCAGGAGGATAATAGGGGAAGAAACCATGGATTTTGTGAACTCTGTTCTCCTGAGCGAGTGCAAGCTTCGCAAGATAGAAGAAAACCAGGGAGATGTTGTTTATATAAAAATCTGCGACACAGGAAAGGGAATTCCCTATTCCATGCTCCCAAAAATATTCGACCCCTTTTTCACTACCAAGGATGTGGGGAAGGGATCGGGTCTCGGCTTATCCATTGTGCATGAAATTATTGAAGAGCATGGCGGATGCATAGCAGTCGACAGCGCCGAAGGCATAGGAACAACATTTTTGATCAGATTACCGATAAGAGATGAAAAAGACGCAGCCTGAATTCAATTAAGGCGGCACGACGGCGAAATACTGCGGTCGCATAAGAGGCAAAACAGGCAGATTGCACAATACAAGATTACACAATAGGAGATGAATGAGGGGTCAAAATATGCACAACGCAAAAATATTAATAATCGATGACGAAAAGATCGCACTAAAGAACCTTGAACATGTTATGAAAAAGGAAGGATATAGTGTTGTTGCCACGCAGAGCGGACAAAATGCGATAAAATTGCTTGAAGAACAGCCCTTTGATGTAGTTCTTACTGATCTTCGCATGGAAAAAGTGGACGGGATGCAGATACTGAAGAGGTGTCACGAACTCTATCCCGACACCGAAGTAATCATGATAACCGGTTTCGCCACCCTCGAAACCGCCGTCGAAACAATGAAGCATGGAGCTTTCTATTATATTTCGAAACCCTTCAAGCTTGATGAGGTAAGAAAAGTGGTAAGGGAAGCGATAGAAAAAGTTCACCTCAAGCACGAAAACCAGCAACTGCGGGAGCAGATTGAGAACTATCAGGGAAAGGTCAAAATAATCACCCAGGACCCCAAGATCAAAAAAATTCTTGATACTGCCCGGCAGATTGCTCCGACGGATTGCAATGTTCTGCTGAGCGGTGAGAGTGGAACCGGCAAAGAATTGTTTGCCAGGTATATCCATTACAGCAGCACCCGTACTGAGGAGGCTTTTTTTGCAATAAATTGCGGGGCTTTCACAGAGGAACTCCTCTCTAATGAACTTTTCGGACATGAAAAGGGAGCATTTACCGGCGCAACAACGATGAAAAAAGGGCTTGTTGAGATGGCCTCGGGTGGGACTTTGTTCCTTGACGAAATTACCGAAATGCCTGCCTCCATGCAGGTAAAGCTTTTGAGAGTCATTCAGGAAAAAGAAATGCTGCGCCTCGGAGCGACAGAACCTCTCAAGGTAGACGTCCGGTTCATTGCCGCGACAAACAGGGACATACAATCTGCAATAAAGACCGGCAATTTCAGGCAGGATCTCTATTTCAGGCTGAATGTGGTTTTGCTGCACATACCGCCGCTTTCCGAAAGAAAGGATGACATTCCTCTTTTAAGTTACTATTTCCTGAAAAAATACTCTGCCCTCATGAAGAAAACTGTCACGGAAATATCCCCGGATGTCATCGCGCTCCTTATGAACTATGATTTCCCCGGCAATGTACGGGAACTGGAGAATATCATCGAACGAGGGGTGGCGCTTTCCACGGGCAGCAGCATCGAAACTGCCCACCTGCCGGAAGATCTCAGGGAATTGAGCATTAAAACATTCAGGAGGAAAGAAGGCAAAATACCTTCACTGGAAGATCAGGAAATGTCTTATATCACCTGGGTGCTTAATGAGGTCGGAGGGAATAAAACGCTTGCGGCTCAAATACTCGGAATTGACAGGGTATCTCTGTGGAGAAAATTAAAAAAATACGGATTGGAAGCTGAATAATTTTCATCATCATTTCGCGTTAACGACGAGGAGGAAGCCGATAAACATCAGGAGTGCTCCGGTGAAGCGGCTTTCGATATGTTTCTCTCTGAAAAAAATATAGCCGTAGATTATGCCGATAAGAAGGCTCGCCCTTTTTACAGAAATCATGTATGCGACCTTTGTAAGCTTCATTGCTGTCATATGCGTCAGAACCATCAGCGCGTAAAAAAAACCCGGCAGTACCAATGACCTGAACCTCCTCTCCCTGAAAAAAATGCCTAATCCCCTCCTCCCCATGATATACCCAATGGGAGCAAACGCAATATTCAGCGCAATGAAATAGGTTATCCCAAAAAAGAGTGGAGAGGAATGCTCAATTGCCATCTTCCCGAAAGAAGATGTAAAACTGTAGAGCAAGGCAACACATATCATCAGCACAGAACCCTTCTCCCTTTTTATCGCCTTAACGGGCTCAAAAAAACCCTTTTTAACCTCTCCGATATTCAGCAAATAGCTTCCAAAAACTACCAAAAGGATACCGGTTGCCCCCCAAAAAGAGACCTTCTCTCCGAGAATAAGGTACGAGTTCAGAATCAGGAAAAAAGGCGTTAACGACAGGAAAGGAAGCGTAAGGCTCATTGGAGATAATTTCAGGGCTTTTATATAGAGAATAACCGTGACGATTTCGAGAGGCAAAGCGATGACGAACGCCGTGTAAAAATCGCTGTCAAGTTCAGGCACCGGCGTAAACAACATAAACACAAGAAGCAAAGGCAGTGAAAAAACTAGCCTGAACCATGCGACGAGATACTCGTCGTTTTCCTGAAGAGACTTTTTCGCAAGCGCATCACTCGTAGCAAGAGAAAAGGCGGAAATCAATGATAGTACTACCCATAGATTTGTCATTTAAATTATTTTACAGGATATAACCATAAGATTATATACCGGCGCTGGAATGCCGGATACGGCTCTTTATATGTGTATCGGAGGACAGGAATGTCCCACCAGGGACACATTGTCTGCCACGGCCGAAAAACCTTTGGAAAAGTATGTTGAATATACAAGAATAATTTCCCGCCTGTGCAATCGCATGAAATACTCATAGACACATTGGGGCGGCATAAAAGTTTTCGCCTATAAACATCAATTCAGCCTGAGAGAATCACTGAAATCAGGAATGCATAAAAATCCAAATGGCGCAGGATAAAATGACCAACAACAAACATACTTGCTGCATTCTGTAGAATGGCGGGGCGGACGGGGCTCGAACCCGCGACCTCCTGCGTGACAGGCAGGCGTTCTAACCAACTGAACTACCGCCCCCGCGTTCGTGATATGGTATCAGTCATTAGGGGTTCGGGATTAGAAAGAAATTCTAAACTAACCACTAACTGCCAAACACCAATTACTGTTGTAATGGTAGGCGGGACAGGGATCGAACCTGCGACCCATGCCTTGTAAGGGCATTGCTCTCCCAGCTGAGCTACCCGCCCGAAGACTAATTTTATACTACAACAAATCCTGTTTTGTCAATATTTACGGGTATACGTCGCAGAAAAACGGTATGCTGCTCCGCGTAATTCATGCAGGATACGTCATTATACCTCTTTGCACGACTTTGCCGGGTTCCAATTGTCTCATCACTCTTTTTTCCAGTTGCTCAAATAAAGGGAGCATTATGTTCTCCCTTAACTCCAGGGATGCCATGTCTTGACAATCAGTAATCCTTTATCATTAAAATAATATTTCGCACTCACTGCTATGAAGTGCTAACCAATACTATTTTATCGAGGTGTGAAGAGAAATGAGCAGACAGACAATGGAATTCAAAACAGAAGTAAAGCAAATTCTCGATTTGATGATACACTCCCTCTATTCCCACAAGGAGATATTTCTGCGCGAACTTATCTCCAATGCCTCCGACGCTCTTGATAAGGCTCGCTATGAATCTCTCATCAACAGTGAGCTTATGGAAAAAAAGGGAGACTGGAAGGTCAAAATAACAGCAGATAAAAAGGCCGGGACTCTTACGGTCAGTGACAACGGCATAGGCCTGGACAAGGACGATGCGACTACAGCACTGGGAACCATAGCCCATTCCGGAACAAAAGAGTTTCTTGCGTCATTGAGGAACAAGGACATACAGGATAATCCTGAATTGATAGGGCAATTCGGCGTAGGCTTCTATTCTGCTTTCATGGTCGCTGACAAAGTGACCGTTCTTTCTAAAAAGGCCGGTTCTCAAAATACCGCAGGGGTAAAATGGGAATCCACGGCTGACGGTTCCTTTACGGTGGAGGATATCGAAAAAGAAGATTCCGGCACCGATGTAATCCTGCATCTGAAAGATGATGAGAAACAGTACCTCGACGAGTGGCAAATTCGAAGCATAATCAAAAAATATTCGGACTATATCGAATATCCCATTGTAATGGAGGTCGAGAAGGAACAGGACTCGACTATCGAAAAAGGCGCAAAAGTCACCCTCAAAGAAGAGGAAACTCTGAATTCCGGAAAGGCTATATGGCTCAGGGATAAAGCTGAAATTACGGAAGCCGAATACAATGAATTCTATCACCACGTCTCACATGATTTTGCCGATCCCGCAAAAGCTATCCACTACAAGGCTGAAGGCACTTCGGAATTCGTCTCTCTTCTCTATATCCCGTCAAAAGTTCCCTTTGACATCTTCTACAAGGATTTCAAGATAGGCCCTGCACTCTATGTAAAGCGTGTCCAGATCATGGATCACTGCGAACACCTCATTCCTCAATATCTCAGGTTTGTCAAGGGAGTGGTTGATTCTT
>JAOUFP010000113.1 GCA_029858145.1 Nitrospirota bacterium
AAAGGGGTTGAAATTCCCTTGTCTATCCGGGAATATGAAGGGCGACTATACATGATCGGATTTGATCGGGTCACTAATCGGGAAAAACCAACATATAGGTACTACGAGCAAAAGGGGAGAAATTTTCAAGAAATTGCTCCTGGGGCATATCCAAAAGCGATTGCTACTCAAAACATGTGGTTTAGCTATAGATATTTTGACAGTTCTAAAGGTGATAGGGTTGACCGTGTGCAACTTGCGCGGGAGATTGATCCAGATAATGTTTACTTTCATAGCACGGCCACGGCAGAAATTTGGTGTCAACTTATGACGGGTAAAGAATATTATGAATTCGCAAAAAAACCTATTGATAGGAATGTATTAATGGAATTTAAAGCGAAGTACAAGCCGATCAAGCTTACGAAAATTATAAGAGAGTAAGGCTGAAATAGCAAACGGGGCATAAAAAAGGCGACAGGCGAAGCGCCGGGATAAACCGGCATAGAGTAGAGGATGAAAGAGCCTTACATGAAAGTAATAGCTTGGCATAAGGGGATTTGAAAGGACTTTGGGGTCAAACCTTCATTCTTCATTTATAAGAGTAGCGAGAGGACGACCGAGCTGCATAGATGGCGAGACAACTGGAGTTTGTGGCGGGGTCAGGCTTGTGATTGTGGAATTTGAAATAAAATTTGTTATATGGGGAATGTGTTATGGCACGGAAACCAAGGCTGCATTATGTAGGCGCTGTATATCACGTGATGGTGCGCGGTAACGGTGGTCAGAACATTTTTACAGATGATGATGACAAGTGCCGGTTTTATCTCTTTCTTCAGGAAGGGGTCGAAAAGCTTGGGCATCGAATCCATGCCTTTTGTTTAATGAACAATCATGTGCATTTGGCGATACAGGTGGGAGAAAATCCGTTGTCGCGGATCATGCAAAAGCTTTGCTTTCGTTATACCCAATGGGTCAACAGCAGACAAAAGAGGGTGGGGCATCTGTTCCAGGGCAGATATAAGGCCATAGTTGTTGATGCGGATGCATACCTGGTGGAACTGGTCCGCTATATTCACCTTAATCCCGTAAGGGCAAAGATAGTGAAAAGCCCTGGAGATTACCCGTGGAGCGGGCACAGGGCCTACATGGGGCATGAAAAACTTCCCTGGCTTACCACAGAGTGGGTGCTGTCGCAGTTTGCGCAAAGACTGACGACAGCAAGAGCAAAGTATAGTGAGTTTGTACAGTATGGAAAAGATGAAGGTCATCAACAGGAATTTCATGAAGCGACGAGCGAGGGGCGTATATTGGGAGATGACACATTTGTTGAAAGGGTATACATAGAGTCAGACCAGGGAGAAAAGAAAGCTGTAACCCTGGATGGAATAATAGCCAGGGTCGGCAACCTGTATGGATTGACGGAAGAAGAGATTACAGCCGGAGGGAAGCAGAGATATTCATCCGAGGCCCGGGGCATGATCGCTTATTTGGTGCGTGAAGCAACAGGATTGTCAATGACTGAGTTAGCCAGACGAATGAAACGTGATGTGAGCACGCTGAGCCTTGCAGCTGACAAGATCATGCGCAGATCAAATTATCAGAACAAGGGAATAGGGTGAGAGGGCCGGTCTTGATACAAGTCAATTGCAAATTACCAAAGCCTGACCCCGCACAAGTGCCACCGTTGGTAGTTTCTGATATGAAAATTATTAAAAGAAGTATTTTCGTTAGGGTTACTCTGATTGTTATCCTCCTTGGCGTGATGATTAACAGTTGTTCACAATCAGGGAAGGATGATCTCGTGACCTTTGACGAGTGCATATCGTTAGCTCGTCAGCACAGTGGGTCGGGTGATAATGAAAAGGCGATCATGTTCTACAAAAAAGCAGTAGCTGCCAAACCTGAAAATGCGGATGCTCATTATGAGCTTGGTACTGCATATCTCCGGGAGTGGCAGCGCACTTTTGATAGCGCCCAGAAAAAAGTCATATCAGAAGTTTTCAATGATCCTAATCGAAAAATTACTAAAAATCATACACAGGCATTGATAGCGCTTGGATTAAAAAATGAATATAAAGGGTTAGCTGTTAAAGAGTTCCAGGAAGCAATAAGATATGACCCAAATAACTGGGCAGCGCATTTTGAATTAGGTTCATTTTTCCTGAGCGACAAGCAATATCTTAAGGCAATTGACGAGTTGTCTAAGGTGATAATAATTAACCCTGATTATGCGAATGGTCACAGTCTCCTTGGAGAGGCATTTTTAAAAATAGGTCAATATGAATCAGCCGTAGCTAATTTAAGGAAGAGCATTGAACTGAACCCAAGTGGATATACTTACTATAAATTGGGCCTTACCTATCGCAAAATGAATAAAGGTAAAGAGTTATATGAAGTACTTCAGAAGCTGAAGAGTATGAAGTCCACTTTTTATGATGAATTACGGCTGGTGATTTCTTCTGGAGATGAGTCTGAGGAAAACTAACGCGTTGGCGGCGGCGGGATAGTGTCAAGTATTTTTCGCACTTTCATCAGGTGCCCTGAATCCAGTTTTCCCTTTAGTCCGCGATCTCTTTGAGGTCCGCCTCAAGTCGATCCATTTTCAAGTATTGTTTCAGACCCCATTTGGTCCCAGCGATATGTCGGCGGGAGTCCTGTCAGTAGGTGTGTAAAAGGCATCAGGCGGCTCTCCTTTCGACTCTCTTTTTCTCCTGAACAGCTTCTCCATCGACAAACTCTTTTCCCCCATAAACATTGTGCAATAACCAATACCCCTTCAATGCGCGGAAGCTCTTTCCCGCAACCTGCAATACGTACGTGGGGTCAGGCCGGCAGCGTAAAATCTTCTGTGTAAAATCTTGAGGTAAAAAAAAGGAAGGGGTGTATTCTCCATTGTTCCGACCAAAGAACAAGAAAGGAGGATACACCCATGTCAGTAAAGGAACTGACGAAGATAACGGTAACAGATTTATGGAAAGAGTTCAACAACATAGGGGATTTCTGGGAAGTGCAGGAGGAAGCGGTCAGGGAATTCAGGAAGAGGTTTATCGAAGGTGCGCTGGAGGCAGAGCGGACAATGTGGATAGGCTGCAAGGCCAACGAGCGCAAAGCGGAACGGAAGGACTACAGGAACGGGTATTGGAGGCGGTGGATCACCCTTAAGGACGGCCGTCTTGAGATAAGGATGCCGAGGATAAGGGGCATGAAATATGAGAGCGGCATAATACCGCGGTATAAGCAGAGGGTTGATGAGGTGGACGCCGCCCTGCTGAAGATATTTCTTTACGGGGCGTCGACGAGGCTTACAGGCGAGGCACTGAGACCGTTATTGGGTGAAGGGGTGAGTGCTCAGACGGTCTCTAACATAGCCGGTAGCCTGGATGAGGAGCTGAAGAGATACCACAGCCGCAAACTCGGAGACAGCTATATGTATTTGTTTTCAGACGGCATAATCCTTAAAACCAAGACAGGATTTGGCGCAAAGAAAAAAGCTGTGTTAGTCGCCTATGGGATAAAGGTAGACGGCAGGAGAGAGCTTATTGACTTTACGGTGACGAACGCCGAGAGCGAAAAGAACTGGCGGAGATTCCTTAATGACCTTTGTCGCAGAGGGCTCACTGGAGAGGCACTGGGACTTGTGGTTACGGATGGCAACCGGGGACTTGAGAACGCAGTGGATCTTATCTGGTCGTTTGTGAAGAGACAGAGGTGCTGGGCACATAAGCTGCGGAATGTGGCCAATTATCTTAAGAAGAGGCACGTTGATCAATGCATAAAAGAAGCCCGTGCAATATATAGCGCCAAGAATAAAAAAACAGCAGAAAAAGCATACGGCCAATGGGAGAAGAAATGGGCCTCAATTGCCCCAAAAGCGGTCAGGTGCATAGAAAAGGACCTGGAGGAGTTGCTTAATTTCTACAGTTGTCCCAAGGAGATATGGGTCAAAGTACGAACGACTAACGTTATCGAGAGGGCTTTCAGGGAGGTGAGGAGACGGACAAGGCCCATGAGTTGCTTTAACAATGTCCAGAGTATCGAAAGAATTGTCTATGCGATGCTAAGTCATTTGAATGGGCAATGGGGGAAGAAGCCCTTAAAGGAATTTACACAGAAAAATTGACACTACCGAACTTATACAGCTAATTCAATTCCACATCAACTTATGATATAATTTATATACGGCATTAGATTTCCTATAAATAAGGAGGTAATTAATCATGCCAGAGATTACAAAATTTCAGGAAATGAATGGATGTTCTGCATGTAAACATGCCAGTGAAAAAGACCCTCAAGGAAAATCGGCTGCAGCATATGCAGCAGGTTATTGGTGTAATGTTCTTAATAAGGCTGTAAATTCAAAAGATGGTTGTGCCTGTCCATCGTGGGAGTGTTCGGAATAGCTTTATACCTCTACCGTATCGAAGTGGTCAGTGTAATAACAGAAAACATTCTTCTGCCAGTAAACATAGACGTTACGGTCTCAAGCAGTATGAGGCAAATTAAACTATAACCCCTAAAAAGGGGAGACGCAAATACCACTTTTTTTATTTTTATTCCGTTGCAGTCTCTTCGGTATGAAAGCCAATAAATTCCGAAATCTCCATCTGTGTCGTGGCTCTTCAAGTGCAGGGTAGACAGAGCAGTCCTGTTTTCTGAAAAAAACATTTAACAACTCTCCCGAATAAGGGGGGTCTGGCTTTGCTTATTTGCGTGCCCAGCGAAGGGTGTCGCTTTCTAACGGGTGGAAGTACCGTCACGGTAGAAGCCGGAAGCCATGTAGCTTGGATGGCAGGAGATGATGGAAACGCTGTCTTCTGAAGCCCATCGACAAAGTCGGCATAAGGCCGGTGAGCAAATATCCGGGTCGTAACTGACGTGAACGTGGATGTAGCCTCGTAAAAGACGAGCTCCACTGGCCGAGCCTCTATAATGTTGGCGAAGGCAGCATTCGATTACCTGCTCTGGCTAAAAGGTAAAAGAACAGTGGCGGGGTACCAGCGGCGATACGGATAGAAAGAAGCGCTATCAACTGGGGAAACCCTCCTTGTCCCTGGCAGAAATGGCAGGAGCTGAGGTAGGTCCTATGGCGGGGTCAAGCTTTGCTATCTTGTTATTGAAGCCATTTTCTGCTAATCTTCTCACAATATGGCACGGAAACCGAGACTGCATTATATAGGCGCGGTATATCACGTGATGGTACGAGGCAACGGCGGGCAGGACATTTTTGCCGATGACGAGGACAGATGTCGTTTTTATCCCTTTCTTCAGGAGGGAGTTGAAAAGTTCGGCCATCGGATACATGCGTTTTGTTTGATGGGCAACCATGTGCATCTGGCGGTACAGGTGGGAGAAAAGCCGTTGTCCAGGATAATGCAACACCTCTGCTTTCGGTATACTCAATGGGTCAACAGCAGACAAAAAGAGGGTGGGGCATCTATTCCAGGGCCGGTTCAAGGCCCTAGTGGTAGATGCGGATGTATATCTGGCGGGGTCGCCCATTATGACCCTCTTACCCGCGTCAACTAATTTATCGGCGTTTAATTGCCGATCTTCCTTCCATAATTTCTGCCTTTAATATTTCCTTCCAGCGTTGACCCAATTCATTTCTTGACAAGATTTAGCATTGTGATAGGCTTTATTTATAGATATCAAGGACTTGTTCTTTATTTCTGCCCCTGAACACAAGAAAAATAACAATGGAGCGGTCACATGGACGTAATCGAGGCGATAAAAAGACGGCGTTCGATCAATTTTTTTGAAGCAGAAAAAGAGCTGCCTGACGGGAAGATCGAGGAACTTCTCGAAATTGCAAATCTTGCCCCCTCATCCATGCATCTCCAGCCCTGGGAAGTTGTCGTGGTTAAGACCCCCGAGATGAAGAAGGTGTTGAGAAAATGCGCCTTCGATCAGCCGAAGACAGAGGAGGCCTCCGCTGTCCTGATTCTGATCGCGAACCCGAAGGCGGTCGAGGAAAATATCGGCAGGGTGCTCGACAGCTGGCAGGAGCTCGGCTATACGAAGCCCGAGATGAGGGATACCTACGCCGGAATGGCCCGTAACCTCTATGATTCAGAGGACAGCCTGAAAAGGAAGTTCTTCGCGGTGAAAAACACCGCTCTGTATGCCATGAGCATAATGATCGCCGCGCAGGGGCTTGGACTCGAAACACACCCTATGGACGGCTTTGACGAGGACGCGGTTAAAAAAGAGTTTCGTATTCCTCCTGAAAAAATCATTCCCATGCTGATTGCGGTGGGGTATCTCAGGCAGGGGATAACCCTGCTGCCGCGAGCCTTCAGGAGGAAGACCGGTGAATTCGTGAAGTTTGAGAAGTATTCATAAAGGAGGGGAAGTATGGAGAGAAAAGGTGTTGTTACGATCAAGGGCAGTCCGCTGACCCTGACGGGAAGCGAGCGGAAAGAAGGCGATAAAGCCCCGGATTTCACGGTGCTGGACAAAGATCTGAAGGAGACGGGATTAAAGGATTTCGCGGGAAAGATAAAGGTCATCAGTGTGACCCCTTCTCTCGATACCCCGGTTTGCGACATTCAGGCAAGAAGGTTCAATGCCGAGGCAACGCAGCTGCCGGCGGAGGTGGTGGTGCTCAATATCAGCATGGATCTTCCCTTTGCCATCTCGCGGTTCTGCACGAGTGCCGGCATAGATAAGGTGAAGGCCTTTTCAGACCACAGGGACGCTTCGTTCGGGAATGCCTATGGTGTCCTGATCAGGGAACTGAGGCTGCTCGCCCGCTCCATCTTTATCGTCGATGCGGATGACGTGATCAGGCATATCCAGATCGTGCCCGAGGTGACTAACGAACTGGATTATGAAAAGGTGCTCGGGGAATTAAAGACGATCATCGGATGAGAACGACCGAAATCAGAGAAAGGACAAGGTGAAGAAAGAGGTAACTATGCCATACACAGCGAAGGACTACAGTACACTGATCGGGCTGAGCGGTTTCAGTGAAACGCTTCTGAAGAACCATTTTACTCTCTATCAGGGATATGTGACAAACACAAACAAGTTGAATGAACTGCTGGAGCTGATGCTGAAGGACGGAAAGACCGGGACTCCGGAATTCGCGGAGCTGAAGAGGAGATTCGGCTGGGAGTTCAACGGGATGAGGCTCCATGAATACTATTTCGAAAACCTGGGCGGCAAGACGGCTCTTGATCAATACGGGCCTCTCGGCAGCCAGATGAAATGCGATTTCGGAAATTATGAGACATGGGAAAAGGACTTCAGGGCCGCGGGCACGATGAGGGGGATCGGATGGGTGGTGCTGTACCAGGACAACCTGACCGGGAGGCTTTTCAACGTCTGGATCAATGAACACGATGTTTCCCATCTTGCGGGATGCCATCCCATATTGATCATGGATGTCTTTGAGCATGCCTTCATGCTCGATTACGGCCTCAAGAAAGCTGATTATATTGAGGCGTTTTTCAAAAATATCGACTGGGCGGCTGCAGAGTCCAGGACAATTAAAAAGGAGGTGTAAGATGCCTGTTATTGAATATGCCGGATTGAAAATCGAGGTGGATGATGAGGGATATCTGATCAATTCAGATGATTGGAATGAAAAGGTCGCCTGTGCATTGACCGAGCAGGAGGGTATTGAAGAGCTGACTGAAGAGAGGATGGAAATTATCAGGTTTGTGAGGGACTATTACAGGAAGACGAATTATTTTCCGGTCCTGCATTCAGTCTGCACTCATCTTCACCTGGAGAATAAATGTGTGATTAATCAGTTCATTCAGCCGCTGAAGGTATGGAAGATTGCCGGTCTGCCAAAACCGGGCGATGTATTGCTGGCCTATCTGAGGGACGGACAGGTCCCTACATAGAAAGCACAAAAAAGACAGGCAGTTAAAACTGCCTGCCTTTGAGATGCTTGCCTAACAGGAGCTTTTACATTTGCAGGTGGTAGCAGCCTTTTT
>JAOUFP010000114.1 GCA_029858145.1 Nitrospirota bacterium
CTAGGAATGTCCTTACGCCGCCGTTCAGAGCGTGGTTCCCAAGATGAAGGACGCAAAAGCTTATCGTCTCTGCATTCCATGTTATCCGGGACTTTACGGTTATCCTGCCAAAAGCAATCTTTGTTCTGCCTGCAAGAATCCTGCTGTAATCTTCCCTCCGGACCTGATAACAGTAAATGTCCGTACTTTCGGGATACTCCTCAAACAATGAACTGACCGCATAGTGGACCCCGACTTTTTTCAGATTGATTATTGAGGGGATAACCCGCGTCCTGTAAATATGCGCGGCATCCTTGAATTCAGGGATATTGCTCTTTGCTTCACAGAGTTTCTCGAGAAACACCTGTTCAAGCTTGTCATCGAAGAGCTCTGAAGTCAACTGAATCGCTCTTCCTGCATATTCAAGGACCTGCACTGTCTCGATACCCGATAGCTCATCGAAAAACCATCCACAGCTTGTATACATGAGCATCGCGTGCCGCTGCTGTTCCAGGAGCTTCAGAACTTCACTTTCTTCATCCTGGTTTAATCTCTTTGCAGAGTGGCTTTCGAAGAATTTCCGGATATTTGCCTCATCCCGGTCACGGATCACATCAATATATTCATCTCGTGCATTCCAGGGGTCTTTCAGATACAGTCTTGCCCGATGCTCGAACCTGAAGGCAAGCTGGTCCCTGAGCCAGTCAAGCGCATTGCGAAGCGGCCCCCTCCATTCCTGATTCCATTCAGCATGGCCGCCCGAATTGCACCCGCAATTACTCCTCCATCTTTCAATGCCATGGATGCAGCTCCATGACGAATCCTCGAATATCTGCACCTCATGAGTAGGCGGATATTTCTCCAGGAATTCACCATAATTCGTCAGTCTCTCCGGCCCGTATTTTTCGATATTATTCAGGGCGTATGTCAGGGCCATGTCTCCAAACTTGTGATGATGTCCGTATGTTTCTCCATCGGTGGCGATATTGAGAATCTGGGGCCAGTTCCTTTCATCCGAAAAGCCTGAAATAAGGCGGCTTGCGAAGTTCTCTCCACGGACAAGGAGTTTTTCAAAGGCGACAGCCTGGGATATCGGGCCGTCATAGAAAAAGATACTGATGCTTCTTCCTGTCGGCAATTTGCAGAGATAGGCCCTTGAAGGATCAATCCGTCCGCCGCTGACCTCCTTCCACTTTCCCGTTCCGATCTTCCTGACTCGTGCGGCCTGATTCGGAGCAAGCACCGTGAACAGTATCCCCTGTTCGGCGAGGATATCAAGTGTCTCCATATCTACTGCGGCTTCAGACAGCCACATGCCTTCGGGAAAACGCTTAAACCTCGAGAGAAAATCCCTGATTCCCCAGAGCACCTGCGTCCTCTTGTCCCGCGTGTTCGCCAACGGCATGATCATATGATTGTAAACCTGTGCCAGGGCGCTTCCATGGCCTGAGCGCCATTCAATACTCTGGAGGTCGGCATCGAGAATGGCCTGATATACTTCAGGGGCGTACATTTCGATCCAGGAGAGCAATGTGGGTCCGAAATTAAAGCTCATCCTCGCATAGTTGCTGATTATGCTCATGATACGCCTTTCCCCATCGACGATTCGGGACGCGGCGTTCGGAGCGTAGCATTCCGCGTTTATCCTTTCATTCCAGTCATGATAGGGATGAGCAGAGTCCTGTATCTCTATCGCCTCAAGCCATGGATTTTCTCTTGGCGGCTGGTAGAAGTGTCCGTGAATGCAAACACACCTGTCGTGCATCAATTCTCCTCCCTGCTGTAGAGAACAACGCCTGATGCCCTCATGCTCACAACATCACCATTCTGTGCCGTCTCCGGCATGGATTTCCCCGGACCCGCCCAAATCTCATCGGATGAATCCATTATTTTTTTCCATTTCCCTCCGGGTAATTCGAAGATCATGTCCTTATCTCCTTCATGGAAGTTGAAGATGCCGAGAATATTGCTCCTGTCTTTCCATCTGTTCATAAAGATGACTTTTTCATTACCAGCCAGTGAAACATCAAGATTCCCCTTGTCAAGATTAGACAAGGCGGGGATTGTCCTCCTGAGTTGAATCAAGGTCTTATAAAATTTCAGAAGCACGGCGTAATTTCCATCATTCCTCTTTTCCCATTCTATCCTTGATCCCAGAAATGTTTCGACACTCTGGGGGTCCGGCAATTCACCCTTCCAATCAAACGCCCGGAACTCATTTCGCCTCCCTTCCCTTACCGCCTTAACAAGGTCGGCATCACCATGACTGACGAAATAGAGGAAGGGGTTGTCCTCTCCATACTCCTCACCCATAAAAAGCAGAGGGATATACGGCGAAACAAAAAGGACTGCCGCGGCCAGCTTCAATTTTTCGAAGGATACGAGGGCTTTCAGTCTCTCGCCGAGCATCCTGTTTCCTGTCTGGTCATGATTCTGAATGGAAACGACAAACTGTTCCGCGGGTCTGTCAGCAGACGAACTGCCGTGGTGTCTCTTCCTGTAGACCGAATAGTCCCAGGAATAAACAAAGCCCTCCCTCAACGCCTTGACCAGATGCCCGACTTCTCCGAAGTCGGCATAATAGCCCCTCCTTTCTCCTGTCAGAAGGGCATGAATCGAATGATGCATGTCGTCATTCCACTGGGCATCCATTCCGTACCCGCCGAGTGCTCCCGGCCGTATCAACCTCACGTCATTGCTGTCGCTCTCTGCTATAAGATAATATTTTCTTCCCTTTTCGGATGAAAACAGCTCCGTCTTTTCCGCAAGCTCCTGAAGAAATGTTTTAGAGTTCGCGTCGAAGATGGAATGCACCGCATCAAGCCTTAGGGCATCCGCATGAAAATCCCTGAACCAGTGATGCGCGTTCTCGATAAAAAAATTCCTGACATCATCGCTGAATGCATCATCGAAGTTGATCGCCTGCCCCCAGGGAGTTCTGTGTTTGTCCGTGAAATAAGGCCCGAATTCACGCAGATAGTTGCCTTCAGGCCCGAGATGATTGTATACAACGTCCAGGACGACCGCGATCCCTTTTACATGGCATGCGTCAACGAGTTTCTTCAGCCCGTCAGGTCCGCCATAGGAATTTTGCACCGCGAAAAGACATGCTCCGTCATATCCCCAGTTTCTCTCTCCCGGGAACTGGGCGACAGGCATGATCTCAAGGGCATTGACACCTAAGTCTTTGAGCTCATCCAGTCTCGGGATTACCGCGTCAAACGTCCCTTCCGGAGTAAAGGTCCCGACATGGATCTCGTATATGATCATGTCGGAAAGGGGAATTCCCTTCCATTGTTCATCACTCCAGGCAAAGGCATTCTGGTCCACTATCTGACTGGGTCCGTGCACTCCTTCCGGCTGGAAATGAGACGCCGGATCAGGCCGTTCTCTTTCGGCATCGAGCCGGTAAAAGTACCGGAAACCGGGGAAAATTCCCTGCACACCGGCAGTCCAGTACCCCCTGTCATCCATTTCCATCGGTACGCTCTTTTTCTGAGGATGCACAATCTCAAGGGATATACTTTTACATAAGGGGCCCCAGACGGCGAAGTCGCACGCACCATTCCCCTTATAATCCGAGCCGATTTTCATTTCACTCTCCCCTTCTGTTTGGAAATGAGCTCATATGGAACAGCCACGGTTATCATGCTTTATTGTACAGACCCGATAGATCATTAAATCTCCTGTCATGGACCATGTCATTCAGTGCCAACGGGGTTTTCTGTATCCAGTTCGGATGCGCATCAACCGTGCCGGGCATATTCTGCTGGTTCAGGGTTCCGATTACGTCGTCAAGGCTTACCAGAAGAAGCTTGCACGGAGATTGGGCAAGATACCGGTAAATCGCCATGCAGAGTTCGTGCGTCATCTGAGGTACTTCAGCGGGTTCTTCAGGGAAATCGGCGGTAAGAAGCCCCTGTTCCTTTAAAACCCCGAGGATGAGCCGTTTATCCCTCTCCCGGGCGGCAACATCGTTCATCCAGGTTCCCTCGTCTCCATAAATGCCCAACTGCTTCTTTGCCTCTATATCACGTCCCACCCAGTATCCATAAACGGTCGGGAGGTCATGGGTTGTGATCGCGCACAGGGCCGTAGCGGGATAACGCTCAGGGAGTTTGAACGAAGGATCCGGATAATTCTTCTCAAAATAAAACAGCCGGTAGGAAAGCATGTGAAAAGACTGGAGCATTTCCCTGAAGGCATCATCTATCGTCCCGAGGTCTTCGGCGATGACTATCGTCCTGTTCCGTTCGCTCTCAAGCGCGATGATCCTGAGAAGATCCTCAACCGGCTGCAGCAGATAAGCCCCGTCTTTTGGTGTCGTGCCGGAAGGGATCCAGAACAGCCTGAACAGACCGAGGGCATGATCTATCCTCAGGGCGCCGCCGTATCTCATGTTTTTCCTGATGGTCTCAATAAATAACTCATAGCCATGTTCCTTCAGGTTGTCCGGAATCATGGGAGGGAATCCCCAGTTTTGGCCGTTAGGATTGAAGTCATCGGGAGGCGCTCCCACATCGGCATTGCCGATTATCTCCTGGTAATTCCAGACATCGCTTCCTCCCGCGATTGCTCCAATGGCAAGATCATAATAGAGTCCGATCCTCAAACCGGATTCTTTGCAACTCCGGGATACCCTCTTGAGCTGCTCATCTATGAGCCACTGAAGATACATGTGATAAAGCACTTCTTTTTCCTGCCGCCTTTTAAATTTTTTGACCGCCTGCCCGTTCGGATCATGATACGCCTCAGGCCAACCCTGCCACGCATAAATATTCTTTTTTCTGAAAAAGTTCCAGAGGACAAGGAAAACAGCAAAAGACTCAAGGCTCTCTCCCTCTCCGGAGATATATTTTTTGAAGTCATTGTCCCGGGAGGTGCCCTTGTCATAATGTTTCTCGTAAAATGCGTCAAACGCGCGTCTGAGAATTTTCTCTTTGAGCTTTCCTGTCTGTTCGTAATCAATCAGGTCGAGCCTCTGCAGTTCCTGTATTTTTTTTCTTACCGGTTTCCCGTTCATGAGGGTCTGTATTTCCTCGGAATCCTTGACTTCCGGAATATCCTCAACGTGAAGGTAAATATAATTTTTATAGATTCTGCTTATCGGTGAATAGGGGCTGATGCCATAAGGATGCGTATTGGGGACAGCATGCAGCGGGTTGATACCTATGAAATCACCCCTGACCCCCGCAACCAGACCGGAGATAGTCTCCAGGTCTTTGAAATCTCCGATGCCCCAGGAACCCTCAGACCGCAGGGAATAGAGATTTGTTGAAAGCCCCCACGTCCTTCCCTCTTTCAGTTCGGGAGGCAGATAACAGGTATCGGGAGTAATGATTATCTTGGTTTGTTTGCGGAGCACACTGGCACCGTCGGGGAAAAGAATTCCGTTCAGCGTACACTCTATGGCAGCAGTGTAATATCCCATATGCCTCTCACGTTCATCAGAAAGAACAATTTTTATATGACCGCTGTTGCCTATCATTCTCTCTTCGACAACCTCAATGTCGGCCCCTGCAAGACTTATCTCGCCCGCCCCGCCGCTCTCGTCTTCGATAACGCACGTAATCAGTAAATTATCCTTATTGCCGGCATGAACAGGGACATAAAGGGGAATCTTCAGCGGCTGCGCATTTACCGATATGACAATTACCGGCTCAACAAAACTCTTCCATGGCCCGATTTTGCGAATATCGATTTCCCTTGCGATATCCTCATCCGATTCAACCCGCATCTTCATCGCTTTAAGCATCGCCCTCTTTGCGTCAACCGTGGTTGTGTGCAGCTTTCCGAAAATATCCCAATATTCCGGAAGTATTCCGCATAAACCGGCCAGTTCGTCAATCATCTCTTCTGTTTTCATATTCAATTCCATTTCTTCATTGATAAATCGGTTTCTATACTTTCAAGACATCGCCTTTAAAGCTCCAGAATGGCCTTCTCTTTATGTTCGATAGAATACCAGACGGACAGATAATCACGTATCTGTCTCGTAATGAGGAAATTATTCCTTACGTACTCGCGTCCTTTCTCTCCCATTCTTAAGGCCATCTCCGGATTATTTAAATATTGTCTGATCCTGTACGCCGCCCCTTCCACTGAATGGACGAGAAAACCGGTAACTCCATGGACAATCTGCAGCGGTATCCCCCCCGTAGCTCCGCCGATGACCGGCTTTCCTTTCCACATCGCTTCAGAAACCGTCAGACCGAAACCTTCTTTCAATGATTTCTGGAGGATCACGGAAGATATTCTCTGAAGCGCATTAATGTCTTTGTCGCTAAAAGGCGGCAACAGAAGAATATGGACGTCAGGATCATTTTCCGCGTATTCCCTGACTTCGTTCAGAACCACTTCTCCTTCGGGATCATCGGTAGCAGGACTTCCCGCAAGGACAAGAATGCAATCATTATATTTCTTGACCGTCCTGTATGCCTTAATTACTCCCAGAGGGTCCTTGAACCTGTCAAACCGCGATACCTGCAATATAATCGGCCTGTCAACAGGTATCTTCAGGCGTTCGGTCGTTTCCTGGATTTCCTCATCCGACAACTCTCTGTTTTTTTCGCTGAGAGGATCGATGGACGGCGTTATAATGAACTCATCGACAGCCATTGCCCTGGCGAATTTGGCCACGGAAAAAATAGCTGCGTCATATTTTTCACAATAACGCTTAAGGTATTCACATACCTCCTGAACGGGGTTCGAAACGTCGATATGACACCGCCAGATCCACCTCCCACCTTTTCTGAATTCGATGAGGGGGGCAGGCTGTGGATCGTGAATAAGCACCGCATCAGCATCGAGATCCATTAATTCCGCGTTTCTTTTGTTGACGTCGAAGTGGTATTCCCACATGCTTTCGGTAATCACTTCCGGGTTGCCCTGAAGGGCATTGTGAATCTTTTTGGTTATATCAAAGAATCGGTCATCCCCGGTTATGATTTCCCATTTCGCATCAACGCCGAGATCCGAAAGAATCGGTATCATCCTCTGCAATATTTCTGCGACGCCGCCTCCCGCCTTGGTGGAATTTATGTGAAGGAACGATTTATTCTCCAGTTTTTCACCGAGCTTCTGAAGGAGCAGCAGATCTCCTTTCGGAGATATGCCTGAATACTGATGGATCATCAGTCAATCACCTCCATATCCTTTTTGACCTCTTCCTCAACCGCCTCGACGATATGCTCTCTTATGCCCTCTATATTGTGCATAAACGGATCTATTGAACTTATCTTTTGCGCTAGACCGTGTTTCCCTAACACCCTGTCTATCCAGGCGGAAAAATCGTCAACCCCGCCGCCAAGCCGCACGCGCGCTTCATAGAAGTGGTAATAGAGGGAGCCCGCATCTATATATTTCACCGCAATCAGGAATTCAGCCAGATTCTCGGCTTTCAGGCCAATCGGAAATGTCAGTATCTTCGTCTCATTAAAATAAAATTCATTGCCGGCGATCGCTTCTCTCGGCGTGGGAAATCCCTCCAGGTAGCCGTCTATCACTCTCAGAAGTTCTTTCCGGAGTTCACCAATATTTCTGAAATCGTAGACATCTATATTTGAAAGATGCTCGGCCAGAGCACGCTCTTCGATGCTTTCACCTGCCCAGTGCGCGAAGTCATTGGTATGCTCAAGGATATGCCCTTTTAAAAAATACTGGTACGTATGGTGGAATATCGATTCATCACTTACAGCGGCGATACCGTCTCTCAATTCAGACAAGGTGCGCGCCCTCAGGCCGGTAGCTTTCAGAATATTCACGCACTGCTTGAATTCGAATACTTTCTCTAGCTCCGCCAATCTTTCTCCTCCCTGAGGTAGACTGTCCGATGAGGGAATGGTATTTCGATATTCTCTTCCCTAAACCTCTTGAAAATCCTCTTCCGCAATTCAT